>CATZIM010000117.1 GCA_958420075.1 uncultured Clostridia bacterium
GGTTGCCGGAGAAATCAGCTGAGCAAAGCCAGCTTTACCCATTGGCTGCGGCTGAAAGATATTGACTATACAGTAAAACAGGAGGTTGATGACGAGGTGGCAGAACAGGCGAAGTTGATTGTAAATGGTGAGGAATATACTGTGGCACGGATTTTGAAGGACGGTACAAACTATATCAAGATCAGGGATATTGCCGATGTGCTGGGGTATGAGATCAGCAATCAGGGAAGTGTTGCTGTACTTACAAAGAAAAAAGAAAAACCACAAGAGAAATTTTGAGAAATTTGCGTCAGTGCAAAGGCTTTTAAAGGGCAACAGATATTTTTGCAAAGATAAAGAGGCAGACCCCTAAGCACCTGGAACCGAAGTTCGTCGCTTATCTGTAAAAAAAAGTCTGCCTCTTATATAACCAATATAAAGGAAATGAAGAAAGAAAGCAAGATGAAAAAAGCTTTCCAATGGATGGTTCACTGATTATGGCAGACAGTTCGGCACAAGCGGCGAAAACGCGACCTGTGTTCGAAGTTGAACTGTCTGCTAGTTAGAATATAACATGAGTTGCACGGGAAAACAATCTTTTACAGGAGAGAATTTCAGGTTTTGAAGCGGAATTTTCCATAAATCATATCCATACCAAAACAGAGTACCTTTAAGAAAACATTCCATATAGAATCCCATTAAAAATACCTGAAATCCTTCGTATGATGAGGATTTCAGGTATTTTTGTTTTCTTCTGAAGCAGCTCTTAAAGCATGCGCATCATTTTTGATTTTCCGTCTTTTTCATGATCCAGCATTTTCTCGTACATTCATCGCAATTTTTCCGGCACAGGGCGCTGCCATCGCTGCGGACGGCACCAGCGTGCTTATAAGCCACATAACCCAGTGTCACACAAAGGATGATAAACAGAAATTGTCCCATACCATTCCCCCTTTTATATGAGTGGTTTCGCGTGGTGTTTTTATTATCATACCAGAAATTCCGAAAAGACGCAAAGGAATATGCAAAAAGCATATGGCAAAAGCCAATAAAAACTGCTATAATAAGACGAATCAAGCCGAAAGGCTTTTCTTTTTGATAGCGTTATTTTTTTAAAAGAATAACGAGGTGATTTATGAAACAGGATTTACATTATGATATGAAAGTGCGCATCATGGGGGAGGAAAAAGCCTTTGGCCCAGGTGTGGCGCAGCTTTTGAAAGGCATAGAGGAAATGGGCTCCATGCAGAAAGCCGCTGAGAAAATGGGGCTTTCTTATAGCAAAGCCTGGAAAATGATGAAAACAGCGGAACAGGAACTGGGCTTTGCCTTGACGGAACGCAGCAGCGGCGGTAAGGACGGCGGCGGCTCGGTTGTGACGGCAGAAGGCAGAGAAATGATGCAGCGGTATGGAAATTTCCTCTCTGCTTTGCAGACAGAGGCAGACCGTTTGTTTGCGTTTTATTTTCAGAGGGAAGGTGAGAAATGATGCCGGAAGAAATTGTATTTTGCAAAGGCGGCGGATGTACGGCAAAACTGGGGGCAGGTGTATTGGAACGGGTCCTTTCCCGTCTGCCCAAGCCGGAGAAAAAAGACGAAAACCTGCTCATTGGCTTTGAAAGCTCCGACGATGCGGCGGTTTATCGAATTTCAGAAGATACTGCCATTGTGCAGACATTGGATTTTTTTCCGCCAATGGTGGAAGACCCTTATATTTTTGGACAGATTGCCGCAGCCAATGCCCTCAGCGACATTTACGCCATGGGCGGCGATGTGCGGACAGCCCTGAATATCGTTTGTTTCCCGGAAAAAATGGATTTGAACATCCTGGGGAAAATCATGCAGGGGGGCAGTGAAAAAGTTATCGAAGCGGGAGGAACCCTTGCCGGCGGTCATTCCATTGCGGATACGGATGTGAAATATGGGCTGTCTGTCATGGGAACCATCCATCCAGACCGCATTTTTCCCAATGACGGCGCGCAGGAAGGCGATGTGCTTTTATTGACAAAACCCTTGGGTGTTGGCATTGTCTGCACGGCAAATCGTATGGGAGAGGCTTCTCAGGAGGCTATGGACATGGCTGTCCGTTCCATGACGACTTTGAACAAATACCCTTCGGAAATCATCAGAAAATATGAAGTTCACGGCTGTACGGACGTGACGGGCTTTGGTTTTCTGGGGCATTTGAAGGAAATGCTGGCAAAGGGGCTTAGTGCGGAGATTGATTCCATCCGTATCCCCCATATTCCAGAAAGTCTGGCTTATGCCGACGGATTTTTCCTCACAGCGGCAGCCCAGAGAAACCGGAACCATGTAGGTGATTTGGTAGAATTTTGCGGCGTTCCTTTTGCGGTGGAAGAATTGCTTTTTGACCCTCAGACCTCCGGCGGCTTGCTGGTGAGCATGCCCAAAGAGGACGCGGAGCAGGCGTTAGGGGAAATTGCGGCGTTAGGTTTGCCCTGCGGCATTGTTGGAAAAGTCGTGAAAAAAGAGACACAGAAGATTGTGGTATTATAGGAGGAAACATAAATGGAAAGAGTAGACGCACGTGGAAAAACTTGTCCCTTGCCCGTTATTGAAACAAAAAAAGTATTGGAAAGTATGACAGAAGGCACTGTGGAAGTGCTAGTAGATAATGCCATTGCGGTACAGAATCTCTGCAAAATGGCAGAACAGAAAAAAATGAAAGCAGTCAGCGAAAAACAGAGTGAGGACTGCTATGTGGTGACCATCACTGTGGAAGCGGGCAGCCAGACACAGCCAGATGCGGCTCCAGTGGTTTGTATGCCCGACGGCAGAAGCGCAGGAACTGTAGTTGCTCTGACAGCGGAAACCATGGGCACAGGCGACGATGTGCTGGGGAAAATTTTGATGAAAGGCTTTGTATATGCTCTGACAGAACAGGATCAGCTGCCGGAAACCATCGTTTTATATAACGGCGGCGCAAAACTGTCCGTGGAAGGTGCGGAAACACTGGCTGATTTGAAGCTCATGGAAGCACAGGGGGTCGAAATTCTCACTTGCGGCACTTGTCTGAACCATTATGGACTGTCTGAAAAACTGGCAGTTGGTTCTGTGACCAATATGTATCGTATCGCCGAAGTCCTTTCCAAAGCAGGTAAGGTGATTCGTCCATGAAAACACCATTTCCCATTGTTGTCCGTGGCGGCGGCGATCTGGCAACAGGTACCATCCATAAATTGTATCAGGCGGGTTTTCCAGTCATTGTGCTGGAAACTGCCAATCCTTCTGCCATTCGGCGGTATGTGGCTTTTTCGGAAGCCGTTTATGAAGGCGAATGGACAGTGGAGGGGGTAACTGCCGTCTGGGCGGCGGATTTTGCGGAAGCTCAGGAGATTCTGGAGAATGGAAACATTCCTGTGCTCATTGACCCTGATTGCAGGATTTTGGAGGAAATCCAGCCTCAGGTGCTTGTTGATGCCATTCTGGCAAAAAAGAATCTGGGAACGACCATGGATATGGCAGAAACGGTCATTGCATTGGGTCCCGGTTTTACAGCAGGGGTGGATGCCCATCTGGTCATTGAAACCCAGAGAGGACACAATCTGGGACGTGTGCTGACAGAAGGCGCGGCGGCGCCCAATACAGGCATTCCCGGTGTCATTGCCGGTTATGGCAAAGAACGTGTCATCCATGCGCCAGCGGCAGGAGTTTTGCAGAACAAAAGCAAAATCGGTGATATGGTGGAAAAAGGACAGACCATTGCCATGATCGGCGACGTTCCTGTTACTGCCACATTGACAGGGGTTCTCCGTGGGCTGATCCGGGATGGTTATCCTGTGACAGAAGGCTTTAAAATCGCCGACATTGACCCAAGAGAAAGTGAACAGAAAAATTGTTATACCATTTCCGATAAAGCGCGGTGCATTGCTGGCGGCGTGCTGGAAGGAATTTTGATGCGAAATAGAGGGAGTTTTATATGGAAAAAGTAAGAGTGGAAGATGCCGTTGGTATGGTGCTGTGCCACGACATCACAGAAATCGTACCCGGTAAGTTCAAAGGCAGAGCCTTTGCCAAAGGGCATATCATTCAGGAAGAAGATATTGAAAAACTGCTGGATCTGGGCAAACGCCACATTTATGTCTGGGATCTGTCCAAGGGTTATGTCCATGAAAATGACGCGGCTTTGCGGATGGTACAGGCAGCAGCAGGTGAAAACATCGTTTTCAGTGAGGTAAAAGAAGGAAAAATCGAACTGCGGGCAGCCTGTGACGGGGTGCTGAAAATCAATCTGGATACCCTGTACGCTGTGAACAGTGATGATGAAATCTGTTTTGCCACCATCCACGGCAACAAACAGGTGACAAAAGGCAAACTCCTTGCCGCTACCAGAGTTATCCCTCTGGCGGTGAAGGAAGAAGTGCTGGAACGCTTTGAGAAAGCATGCAAGGAAAGCAAAACCCCTTTGGTGGAAGTAAAACCCTTCCGCCCCGCGAAAATCGGCGTTGTCACCACTGGCTCTGAAATCGTTTCCGGCAGAATTGCCGATGCGTTTGGACCTGTTCTGGAGAAAAAAGCGGCAGAAGTAGGGGCAACCATCATGGGACAGGTGTTCCCCGGGGATGAGCCCGAAGCCATCACACAGGCAATTCTGGATTTTCTGGCACAGGGAGCGGATATGGTGCAGGTGACAGGCGGCATGTCTGTAGACCCGGACGATATGACACCCTCTGCCATTGGTGCCTGCGCCGATGAAGTGGTGACATATGGTACACCTGTTTTGCCGGGGGCGATGTTCATGCTGGCCTATGTGCAGGGGAAACCTGTGGTAGGTCTGCCCGGATGCGTTATGTACGCAAAACGAACAGTATTCGATCTGGCGGTTCCTCGCCTGCTGACAGGAGAAAAACTCACCAGACGGGATTTTGTATTAATGGCACATGGCGGACAATGCCAGAACTGCCCTGTCTGCACCTATCCCGACTGCGGTTTCGGACAGTAAAGGAGGGAAGGAGCTTTATGGGAGAGTTGACACATTTTGATAAAGAAGGCAACGCGGTCATGGTGGATGTGAGCCAGAAAGCGGAAACAGAACGGACAGCCACAGCAAAGGGAATCATCCGCGTGAGCCGGGAAGTTTTTGAGAAGATTCAGGCAGGCACCATGGCAAAGGGAGATGTGCTGGGCATTGCCAGAACGGCAGGCATCATGGCGGCAAAACGCACCTGGGAATTGATTCCCCTGTGTCATTTGCTGGCGCTGACAAAATGCAGTGTGGATTTTGAACTGTATCCAGAAAGCTGTGAGATAGAAGCGGCGTGTACGGTGAAAACCGTTGGAAAAACAGGGGTGGAAATGGAAGCCCTCACAGGGGTGCAGATCACCCTTTTGACCATTTACGATATGTGTAAGGCCTTAGACCGTTCTATGGTCATGACAGACATTCGCCTGTGTGAAAAAAGCGGCGGAAAGAGTGGGGAGTATCGGCATGATTGATGGATTTGGAAGAACCATTGACTATCTTCGGATTTCCGTCACCGACCGCTGTAACCTGCGGTGCGTCTACTGCATGAAAGAAGAACAGCAGGAATTTCTGCCCAGCGGCGAACTGCTGACACTGGAAGAATGGGTCAGACTTTGCAAAGGCGCCGCTTTGGCAGGCATCCGCAAAATCCGCATCACAGGCGGCGAACCCCTTATGCGGCAGGATATCGTGGAACTGGTGGAAGCCATTTCCAATATTCCGGGCATCGATAAAGTAGTTATGACAAGCAATGCTGTCCATCTGGCGCCTCTTGCGGAAAAACTGAAAAAAGCAGGGCTTTCCGGCGTCAATGTGAGCATCGACAGTCTGGATGCGAAGCAGTATTGCAGACTCACTAGGCGCGATGTGCTGTCTGATGCTTTGGCTGGTCTTGCAGCTTGCGGCAAAGTGGGTTTGCCTGTGAAAGTCAACTGTGTGCCTGTGGCAGGGGAAAACGAAAAAGAACTGCTCCATCTGGCAGAACTGGCGAAGGCATATCCCATGGAGGTGCGTTTCATTGAGATGATGCCCATTGGGGAAGGTTCCGCTTTTCCGCCAGTGAAAAATGAAACCATTCGGAAACGGCTGGAAGAAGTTTATGGTGGATTTATTCAGACAGAGAAAGATGACAGGGAAGGTCCGGCGGTTTATTATACAAACCCCCAGTTCAAAGGGCGCATTGGATTCATCAGCCCTGTGA
>CATZIM010000118.1 GCA_958420075.1 uncultured Clostridia bacterium
TCATAGATGTAAAAAGGTGTTGGATAAGTTTTCTTGATTTCCTGTATCTGTTCCAGTGAAACAAAAGGTTTTTTCATTTGTCTATCTCCATTTCTGCAAAATTTGATACAATTATATCAAATAATATCTGTAATTTCAACGACGATTCCCTTTTTTCTCCACCTTTATCCACAGATAAAAAAGCATTTCTTTTCTCCGATACTCTTTCTTTTTAATCAAACTCTGTGTATAATATAAGACTAAGAGAACGTGCATTTTAATTTAGTGAGGTATCTTATGAAACGCCGATCGAAAAACTTTGAATTTCACTTTACGATGATATTATACGATCTGTTCAAAACCATTCTGGTTTTTCTGATCGCTACTACATTCGCATTATGTCTGCAGGAAGCAGACGTTATGAATGATAATATTTTCGGGGTTTATATGCTGGCAGTTGCCATCACCTCCTCCATCACCAGCGGTTATTTTTGGGGGATCGTGGCATCTTTCTGTGGTGTCGTAGGGGTAAACTTCTTCTTCACCTTCCCCTACTTTGCGCTGAACTTCACCTTGGCGGGATATCCTGTCACATTCGGTATCCTGCTTTTGATGTCCATATTGACCAGCGCATTGACAGCCAAGGTCAAACAGGCAGCCATCCTGTCCTCCATTCGTGAAAAACGGGCAGAAAGCTTAAACTCCATGAGCAAAGCATTGCTCAGCGCAAACAACATTGATGAGATCATGCAGATCACCATTGACAGTGTATATGCTGCCAACCAGTGCAGTGCGGTGCTCTACATCGGTTCTCCCATTTCACCGGAAAAAAAGGTAACGAAGTATGTAAATGAAAAAGACGAATTGATTCTGGAAAGTATTCTGGAACAGCAAGTAGCGGAACAGGCATTCCAAAAAGGCGAAATGACTGGTCTGGGTACAGAAAAAACATCCCAGAACTGTCTTGGCACTTACATTCCCTTTTCCAATAAAGATAGAATCTATGGTGTTTTGGGGCTTTTGTTCTCCAAAAACGGTTATATCGAAAATGATGCCCTGCAGTTTGCCAACTTCATGACATCTCAGACCATTTTGGCTATCGACCGTCAGGAAATCGTTGACGAATCTCAAAAAATTTTACTGGAAAAAGAAAAGGAAAATATGCGAAGCAATCTGCTGCGTGCCATTTCCCACGACCTTCGGACACCATTGACCTGTATCCTCGGCTCCACAGCCACTTTGATGGAAAATCGTTCCATGCTGCAGGAGGATGTCTGCGACCGCTTACTCAGTGACATTCATCATGACGCAGAATGGCTCATTCAAATGGTAGAAAATTTGCTTTCTGTCACAAAAATCAGTGGTGAAGGCACAAAGCTGAAAAAACAGGAAGAAGTGGTAGAAGAAATCGTAGCGGAATCTGTTGCAAAAATCCAAAAGCGTTTTCCCTCTTCACAAATCCGCGTTCGGGTACCGGACGAGCTGCTCCTGGTTCCCATGGATGCTATGCTCATTGAGCAGGTGCTCATCAACCTGATGGAAAACGCCATTCGCCATTCCGGTACAGAAAAACCCATTTATCTGACAGTAAAACATTTATGGCATCACGTTTATTTCTCTGTACTGGATCAGGGGATCGGTATTGAAGAAGAACGTCTGCCTCATATTTTTGACGGCACCACCAGCAGCAAGTCTTCAGATTCTTCCCGCGGTCTTGGCATCGGGCTGCCCATCTGCAAGACCATCATTTCTGCTCATGGCGGTGAAATCTACGCAAAGAACAACGAAAACGGCGGTGCGGATTTTACATTTGTGCTGCCCATGAAAGGAGAAGTTGAGCATGTCCAATAAACTGAAAATACTGGTTGTAGAGGATGAAGAAGCCATCAGCAATTTCATCGCTACTACCTTAAAAGCAAACGACTACAATGTCATCATGGCACGTACAGGCAAAGAAGCCTTGTCCATGATCCCCTCTCACTGTCCTGATGTCACACTGCTGGATCTTGGCTTACCGGATATTGACGGCATTGACATTTTGCAGCAGATTCGGGAATGGTCTAATATTCCTGTCATCGTTGTTTCTGCAAGAACTGAAGAAGCAGATAAGGTAAAGGCATTGGATATGGGTGCTGATGATTATATCGCAAAACCTTTTGGCACTTCTGAACTCCTTGCCAGAATCCGTACTGCTCTGCGCCATGTAGCAAAAGGTGGCAACGGAAACGCCGTTGGGGATGTATTTACCCTGCGTGGTTTGACCATCAACTTCGATAAACGGCAAATCACTGTTGACGGAAAAGATGTTCACCTGACCCAGATCGAATTCAAGATTGTTTCTCTGCTGGCAAAAAGCGCAGGCCGTGTGCTGACATATGATTATATCATCACAGAACTGTGGGGTCCCTACGCCATCAAAGACAATCAGATTCTTCGGGTAAATATGGCAAATATCCGCCGAAAACTGGAAAAAAATCCTGCCCAGCCCCAATACATCTTTACAGAAGTTGGCGTTGGCTACCGTATGGCTGAAGAATAATCAGAATAACAGAATCCCAAAGAAAAATTTCTTTGGGATTTTTTTATGCAGAAAAAAGCCCACTGCCAAAAATCCATTGGCAAGTGGGCCTTTTTTCATATATTTAGGAAAACCATAGATAGCTTATGCTTTCTGATCCACACTATACATATGCGCGATCAGGTCAACAACTTTATTGCTGTAACCCCATTCGTTGTCGTACCATGCAATGAGTTTTACAAAGTTATCATCCAGCATGATACCTGCTTTTTCATCAAAGATACATGTATGGGAATCACCCAGCATATCGGAAGAAACTACATCATCTGCAATATAGCTTACGATACCTTTCATGTATGTTTCAGATGCTTCTTTCACTTTTTTGCAGATTTCTTCGTATGTTGTATTTGTTTTCAGTCTGGCTGTCAAGTCGACTACGGAAACGTCATTGGTAGGAACACGGAAAGACATGCCTGTCATTTTGCCTTTCAGTTCGGGAATAACACGGCCAACAGCTTTTGCTGCACCTGTTGTAGAAGGAATGATGTTGTTGAATACAGAACGGCCGGTTCTCCAGTCACGTCCTGCTCTGGCGTCAACTGCTTTCTGTTTTGCTGTTGCGGAATGGATGGTGGACATGAGTGCCTGTTCAATGCCGAAGCTCTGGTGGATGATTTTTGCCAGAGGTGCCAGGCAGTTTGTGGTACAGGATGCGTTGGAAACGATGTCCATATCCGGTGTATATGTATCTTCATTTACGCCAATAACAAATGTAGGCATGATATCATCTTTGGAAGGAGCTGTCAGAACCACTTTCTTTGCGCCGCCCACTTTATGCAGAGCTGCTTTTTCCATTGTATTGAAAGCGCCAGTGGATTCCACAATATATTCAGCACCGCAATCAGCCCAGCGAATCAGAGAAGCGTCGCTTTCACTGAACACATGGATATGCTGACCATTTACAATCAGTTCGTTTTCGCCAATTTCGATATCACCATCAAAGCGACCGAAAATACTGTCATATTTCAGCTGATATGCCATATAATCCAGTTCTGCATTACGCAGGTTGATACCGCAAAGTTCAAATTCATCTCTTCTTTGCATCAATACACGAAATACCACTCTACCAATTCGACCGAAACCGTTAATGCCAACTTTGATTGCCATGCTATTCTCTCCTTTTTTGTTTCGTAAAATTTCGATTGACACCCTTATTGTAGCACACAAGATTAAAATGTCATCGGTTTTCGGGAAAGTTTTTCTTTTTCGGAAGTATACACAGATTTGGGACATTTTCCGTCCCAACTCTTTATGGATATTGGACATTTTTTGTCCCACGTGATTTTGTTGAATTTGTATAAAGCAGATTGTATCGTTTTATATACATCAAACAAATATAGATCCTTTTTTCTGTTTCCTGCCCGTGGATAAAAAACAAAATCTAGCTTTTCGAAAGGCCATTGGATTTACATCCCACTTTTTTACAGCAAAAAACCGCATCTGAAAAGATGCGGTTTTTCCATATTTCTTATTGATTGATCACCAGTTCTTGTCCCACATAAATGCGGTTTGGATTGGAAATCTGTTTTTTATTTGTTTCATAAATCTGTGTCCATTTGGAACCGTTGCCCAATTCTTTCTGTGCGATTTTCCACAGGCTGTCCCCCGCAACAACTGTATAAAGTTTTGTGGCAGGCACTTCTGCTTCTGTCTTAGGCGCTTCTACTTCAGATTCTACAGGTTTTTCAGGTTCCACAGGTTTTTCGGGTTCTGTTGTTTCTTCCGGTGCAGTTGTTTCAGGATTTTCAACTGGTTCGGAAACGATCTTGATTCTGCCCTGAGGTTCTGCATAAGTTTCATCAATGACGCCGCCCAGAGAATCCACATAGGAAATCAGCGCTTCCGCATCAACAATGCCAGTATCCTGCATATAAGAACCCTGTGTCAATACATAATAAGTATCGCCGCCTTCTGCCTGGAAGCTGTTCACTGCTACAGTGTAATTTGCTTTGGGATCAAAAGGTTTGCCGCCAATGCTTGTGATGGTCACACGGCTGCCTGGATTTGCAGGTGCGTAGTATGTAGAATCGGGGTACTGTGCACCATTTTCATAAGGCACTGCTGTATTCACGGTATATTCTGCCCCTGCAATCTGGGGGAAACCGCCAATGGCTGTAGGCGTGCAGAATGTGGACGCTTCCAGCACTTCCAGCAGCTGTTCACCAGTGATTGTCACCAGCGCAACGGTATTGCCGTAAGGGAAAACGGTATACAGGTCATTCATAGTGATTTCGCCTGCAGGTACACTTGCACGGATGCCGCCGCCATTGGACAGAGCAACGTCTACACTGATATCAAGTCCCTGTTCTTTCACATATTCTCTGCCTGCATACAGATAAGCATCTGCGGTAAAGTCCCCCAGATTAGTTTCTTCTGTACGCACACCGGGATCTTTCTGTCCATTGAGATCTACTTTTGTGGTTGCAAATACCTGGCTGTAATATCCATCTACTTCTGCCTGATCCGCTGCTACCATTTTCGCAAGATTTTCATCATAGGTACCATAGTTTGCTGCATAATCTGCCGCGCTGATGAGTTTTGCAGTTTCTTCACCCGTTGCTTTATCAACTACAACCGTACCTACATTGGCAAGGTAAGAACCTGTGCTGACGATCATGGTATCGCCTACCATCTGACCGCCATCCATGACTGTATGGCTGTGGCCGTCCACAATCAGGTCAATGCCATCTACAGCTTCTGCCAGATCGGTGGAACGTCTGCCTGTGCTTTCTTCGTCCACACCCAGATGGGTCAAAGCGATGATATAATCACAGCCTTCTGCTTCCAGAGCGTCTACCTGTGCCTGTGCGCAATCAAACATTTCCTGTCCATCCAGGAATGTCAGGTCTTTTACACTGCTGGGACTGGATTTTGTCCGTGTTTCCGCTGTATCCAGACCAAAAATACCAACTTTCATGCCATCTGTTTCCACAATGGTATTGGCTTCAAAATAAGGGGTATCTGTTCCTTTTTTCAGCACGTTGGCATCAATGATAGGAATATCAGCTGCTTCCAGAACAGCTGCTGTATCCTTCAATGCTTCAAAACCAAAGTCAAATTCATGATTCCCCAAAGATACAGCGTCATAATCTGCTGCTGCCAGATATTCCGCCGCTTTCAAACCATTGCTGTGGTTTACCAAAGTGGTGCCCTGAGAGAAATCCCCTGCATCCAACAAAACCACATCTGCCCCCTGTGCTTCATAGTAATCCTTCAAAGCAGCAACGCCCGCAATTCCAACAGATTCTTCAGCGGTTGCATAATACCCGTGAATATCGTTGGTATGGATCACAACCAATTTTCCGTCCATATCTGCCGCAAGGATAGGTACCGTTGTCCCCATTACCATTGCCGCAGAAAGCACTGCTGACCATAATTTGCCATGTTTCATAATACTCCTCCTTTTTCATTGGACTCTCCATATTGTAGCATAATATATGAATTTTGATAAGAGTTTTCCATAAAACTACACAACTTTACATATTTTTCACAAGATTTTAATCTAAATTTTGTAATTCTCGCCAATTTTCTTTCTTGTCTATTGTTATAAATTTCTTTTGCAATTTCAAGAAATATCAAATTCCTACAAAAAAAGTCAGAAATC
>CATZIM010000119.1 GCA_958420075.1 uncultured Clostridia bacterium
CCACCCAAATTGATGAGATTTCATCCACTTTGCCTGCACATTCATGCAGTCCGCCAGGGTAACGGGCGCGGTTCCCGTCGGTTGCTACTCGCTTACGCTTTCGTCCGCCCTCATAAGTCCATTCATTTTACGCTGACTGTCGTTTTCCCACCATCCACGACTCTCTGAAAGTGCAGTCTGTAAAACTACTCCTCTTAATCACAGGTTTTCCTTTTTCGATAGTGTTATTATAACACTCCAACCCTATTTGTCAATACCTTTCCAAGATTAAAATTTCAGCTCTTCCGCATCCACATAAGCCGTTGTTCCGTCTTTTCGCACAATCCGATAATCCTTGAAATCCGGCAGATCTGCCAATAGATAAGGCGAAGATGCCAGATTTTCAATAATGGCTACGGGCTGACCTGTGGCTGTTTCCACTGCTTCATCCAGAATAAATCGGTTCCATTCATCCGACCAATAAAACCGCTCTACAACAACACGGCTGTCTTTTTCCTGAAATGTTTCATCCCCCGGCACTTCCCCTTCCCCTTTATCATCGGATTCCAGATAACTCTGATAACGGGTAATGGTAAGGGACGGTTCATCTCCGCCAGTCCATTTGCTTTCCGTTTCTTCTGTCACGCGCCGCCACAGACTTGGTTCCTGTAACTCTCCTTTATTCCACAGGTTATTCCAGCTGGACTCAATTTTTTGTGGTGTATTGAGTACATCCTGATACTCTTTCCCATCGAAAACATAGCCTCGGAGAATATCAGACTGTTCAAAAGACCCTAAGGATTGATTCACCTGTTCCCGCACAATAACGATTTCCTTTTTCAGTTCCGGTACAGGGACAAAACGGATATTCTGCACGCCGTAAAAATCCCCCAGATCTCCTGTATACTCATAAACATTCCCGTCAGCAGTATAAGCAGCCACAACGGTATTTTTCGGGCCAAAACTTACAGTGACGATGGCATCCTGGGGATTACCCGTCACATCGCTTCCCAAATACACCGTTACATCCCCCAAATCCTGTAAGTCATATTGTTCGCTGCGTCCTGTGGATTCCAGCACACTTTTTGCAATGTCTTCTTTGTTTTCTACTGTATTGGGATTTTCTATCTGTTTTTGGGTCAAATCCCCTTCTGTCTGTCCAAAAATACCTACGGTATATCCGCCCAAAAGTACTGCAGCAGAAACTGCCAACACCAGTTTTTTTCGCTTCATATCCATCCCTCCCCCTTCACCTTATGCCGGAAGGATATAAAAAAAGAACATTCTGTTTTCATCAAAAAAGGGATAAAACCTCTTTTCGGTTCTATCCCTTTTCTTTTTATCCGATTTTCAGTTGGCTAACCAAACGTCCGTTTTTCATAATCTGGCGGAAGATCACATATCCCACGCAGGATACTGCCAGAAATTCACCCAGCGCAATGGTGCCTGCTGTCAAAAACAGCGGTGCATTTTGCAGCAGATAGTATTCCACACCCAGGAAAGCATTGCAGAATACAGGCCAAAGGCTTGCGATAAACAAGTTTTTGCTGAAATGGGTGATGCCATAAAGTGCTGCTGCCGTGCAGCAAGTACCGAAGATCGCATCCACCATGCCCAGGGGACTGAAACAGTTTGCAATGAAACAGCCTAAAATCAAGCCCGGTGCATACCGTTTGTCCACAAAAGCCAGCAATACCAGTATTTCGGAAAAACGAATCTGGATCATGCCATAACTTAAGGGGGCAACCCCCACAGTCAATACTGCATACACTGCCGCTACCAGCGCCGTATATGCCAACATTCTTGTTTTACTTCCATTTTTTTGCATAAAAAAACCCCCTGTTTTTTATTTTTGAGATGGTGGGACTTTCGTCCTTCGCAAGGAACATCTCATCACACTATGTTTTTTCTCTGCCAAAGCAGCTCATATATTATACACGAAATCCCGCAGAATTGCAATAAAAACGCAGCACCTGTGTATTCCACAAGTGCTGCTTTCTATAAGTTCTCAAATGCTCTTTTGTAGAATCGATAATAAATGAAATAATTCCGAATTAAGATAATGCTGCTGCCAATTCGTTTACAGCTGCTTCTTCGTCACTGCCTTCTGCCAGAATGTTTGCACGCTGACCTTCTGCCATTTCCAGAGCAATGATGCCCATGATGCTTTTTGCACTTACTTTTTTGTTGTCAATAGCAATTTTGATATCGCTCTGAAATTTACCGGCTGTCTGTACGAAGAAAGCTACTTGTCTTGCATCCAGTGCTGATTTGATGATAACTGTCTTTTCTGTCATTTTCCTTCACCTTTACCCTCTCTCAAAGTTTCTGCGATGGCGCTGATCTTACGCAGCCGGTGATTTACGCCGGATTTTCCTAACGGCTCCGACAAACAACTTCCCAGTTCTTTCAGACTTTTCTCCGGATATTGCAAACGTGCCTCTGCCAGCTCTGCCAGCTGCGGCGGCAATTTTTGCAGCCCCATGGTACTCTGAATGAACATAATGTCTTCCAGCTGCTTTACTGCGGCTCCTACAACTTTATTCAAGTTGGCTGTTTCGCAGTTTACTTTACGATTGATATCATTGCGCATTTCCTTCACGATTCGAACATTTTCCAGTTCCATCAGTGCCAGATGCGCTTCCATCACATTCAAAAGGTCAACAATCTGTTCTCCTTCTTTCAGATATATCACTTCATGCTCCTTACGCGTAACGGTCTTTGCTTCCAAACCGAATGAATTGACCATCTCCTGCAGATCAGCTGCAAGAAGCGGACTGTTTACAACAAATTCCAGATGATAATTCTTTTCAGGATTATTCACAGAACCTGATGCAAGGAACGCACCGCGCAGGTATGCCCGTCGGCAACAGACTGCTGCTGTCACAGGCGGATAAATCCGATCAAAAGTCACTGTCTGTTCTCTGTCCTTATGTAAAATGCCCGTTGCCATAAGCACACGCGCCGCATCGAAAGCATTCCGAATCAGGAGCAGATAAATCCGTCGTCTTTTACCGCCCGAACGTACAGATATATCAACTCTAATATTAAAAGTATTTTGTAATAATGTAAAGCACTTTTTCGCGACGAAAAAATTCTCTGTTTGTATTTTTAAACAAAAAGTTTTGCCAAAACTGGCAATCCCTCCACATATATTTACAATGGCAGACAATTCCGCAATTTGGCAATGGCGGGCATTCCCAAAATGTGCGGACAACTCCTCTTTTACCTTATAGGAAAATGACAAATTTGCTGTTTCTGTCATGGTTTTCTCTCCGTATCACTCTTTTTCCATCAACCTTTTCTCTTGGCGTCTTTTTCCACGTCGTTATGCTTCAGGAGCACCGTATGTTCCTTCTGGCACAGCTCTGTGAAAAGGGCATTTGCCAGTGTTACAGAACGATGTTTGCCGCCGGTACAGCCAATGCTGATAACCAGACTGTTCTTGCCTTCTTTGATATAGTGTGGAATCAAAAATTCCAGCATATCCACCAGCTTGTCCAGAAATTCACGGCTTTCCGCAAAACTCATAACGTAGTCGCTGACAGGGCTGTCGTTGCCAGACAACTCTTTCAGTTCCGGGATATAGTAAGGATTTGGCAGGAACCGCACGTCAAATACCAGGTCGCTGTCCGCAGGAATGCCATATTTGAAGCCAAAGGAACAAACAGTAATCACAAGGCTTTCAAATTTTTCATTATCCTGGAAAATACGGTTGATCTGTTCCTTTAATTCTCTTGTCAAAACATTGCTGGTATCAATGATATAAGTCGCCTTCGCCTTCACTTCACGCAGCATTTCCCGTTCTTTGGAAATACCTTCTTCAATGGAGCCTCTTCTGGAAAGAGGATGGCTTCTTCTGGTTTCCTTATACCGTTTGATGAGTACGCTGTCCGATGCATCCAAAAACAGAATTTCATAATCATAACCATTTTCCTGCATTTCAAACAGCACAGAAAACAAGTCATAAAACAGCTTGCCGCCGCGGATATCAATCCCAATGGCAACCCGTTCAAAACCGCCATCCTGTTCATAACAAAGCTCCGCAAACTTCGGCAAAAGTGCGGGAGGCATGTTATCTACGCAAAAATAGTTGATGTCTTCCAAAAATTTCAGTGCGGAGGTTTTGCCAGCCCCCGACATACCTGTTACAATTACAAACCGCATACAAGATACACCTCTCTTTCGTATCTCTTACCGTTCCCCAACAATCTTCACTTCTGTTTCCAATGTTACACCAAATTGTTCCTGCACCGTTTTCTGGCAGAAAGCAATCAAATCCAAAATATCTTTTGTGGTTGCACCACCGATATTGACAATAAAACCAGCATGTTTTTCAGAAACCTGCGCACCGCCGATGGTTTTGCCTTTCAGTCCTGCATCACTGATGAGCTTCCCTGCAAAATATCCTTCGGGACGCTTAAAGGTACTGCCTGCGCTAGGATACTGCAAGGGCTGTTTTTCCCGACGCTGCTGTGCCAGTTCTGCCATTCGTTCCCGGATTTCCTGTTCATTTCCTTTTTTCAGCTGCAATTTGCCGCCCAGTACGATGTATCCTTTTTCCGGTACAATGCTGTGACGATAAGACAAATCCAGTTCTTCCACAGGGATTGTTTTCACTTCCAAGTCTTCTGTCAGCACATCTGCGGAAAGAAGTACATCCTTCATTTCTCCGCCATAAGCGCCTGCATTCATGACTACGGCACCGCCAAATGTACCGGGAATACCGGATGCAAATGCCAGTCCTTCCAGAGAAGCATCTGCCGCCTGTGCCGCTGCCGCAGACAGCAGAGCACCGCAATCCAATGTCATTTCCGTACCTTCTACGGAGATATTCTGCATCCGCTGGTAAAGCTGAATCACCGCACCACGGATACCGCCATCGCCCACCAGCAAATTGCTGCCATTGCCAATGACCATATAAGGTACATTATATTCTCTTAAAAGAGCAATGCTTTCTTTCAATTCTGTCCGGTTCTGGGGCATCAAAAACAGATCTGCCGGGCCGCCGGTTCTGAAAGTGGTGTGCTTCGCCATGGATTCCTCTGTGCGAAGACCCTCTTCTCCCAACAAATCCAACAGCTTTTTCTTCAATTCTTCCATCATGGTTTATTCCTCCGATTTTTGCATACTTGCCAAAATCCGCTGTTCCAGTTCCTTGGCAGTGTTGGTTCCCATCTTCTTCTGACGGTTGGTGATGGCTGCTGATTCACAAATGACAGCGACATTTCTGCCGGGACGAATGGGAATGGTGTTACAAAGCACTTTATTCCCCAAAATGTCAATGTATTCCTCGTCCAGACCAATTCGGTCATAAGTCCCCGGTGTACCATCCCACATTTCTAAACGGATAACAAGGTCAATGGTTTTTTTCAGTTTTACCGCACCGACACCAAACAATTCTTTTACGTTGATGATGCCGATACCTCTCAGTTCAATGAGATAACGAATCAGTTCCGGACAGGTACCCACCAATGTCCGGTCAGCAATCTTCTTGATTTCCACCGCATCATCGGCAATCAAACGATGTCCACGTTTGATAAGCTCCAGAGCCGTTTCACTTTTGCCAATACCACTGTCACCAGTAATCAGAACGCCTTCCCCGTAAATATCCAGCAGAACGCCATGGATGGTTTCCCGTTCTGCCAATTCATTATGGAGCCACGCAATCAGTTCTGCCACAAAATTTGTGGTAGTATCTTTGCTGCGGAAAATAGGAATCCCATATTTTCTGCCATAGTACAACATTTCAGGAAAAACTTCCAGATTCTTGCAGATAATCAGGCAGGGAATATGAAATTCAAACAGATGGCAAATGGCCTGTCTGCGCTGTTCCGGATCAAGGGTCAGCAGATAACTATGTTCTACACGACCGATGATCTGCACCCGATCATTATCAAAACGTTCATAAAATCCTGTCAGCTGCAGAGCCGGGCGATTGACTTCTTTTCGATTGATAACTCTGCCGTCCAAATTGATTTCCGGCAGGATATTTTCCAAATTAAAATGTTCCAAAAATTTCTTAATTGATGCCGAATACATATCCGCACTCCTTTCACTCTGACTGAACCGCCGATTTTTCTTTTTCTATGTCGATTCCGCGGAAGAAAGCGTAAACCGCTTCTGCCGCGGGGATAGTCATTTCTTC
>CATZIM010000120.1 GCA_958420075.1 uncultured Clostridia bacterium
TGCTGATATCTGCCCCATACCCGCCGTCATAGCTGGGAACCTGCGGAATGCTTAGCTCGCTGCCATTGCCGCCGAATAAATTGGAAACAAGGCTTTCGCCTTTGCTGTAGCCCATGGAAAAGGCGCTTTTATAGTCTTTGTATTCCATAGGGGCAAAGTATTCTTTCCAGCCGGACTCTTCTTTTGCCGCTGCTGATTTCGCGCCAAGATCATTGATGTAGGTTTCTATGCCGCTGGTCAGATCCACACTGACACCCGGAATTTTATTGACCACATCTTCAATGCCCTTTGCAATGTTCAACAGGTAGCCAAGGGCTGTCTGCGCCAAGTCGTAAAAGAGTATCTTCACTGCCGCCACCGGATTGTTGAACACATTTCCAATGAAGTTGGCAAGTGCCACAAAGCCGTTATACATGAACGCCACTGTGTTATAGCAATGTGCCCCCAACATGGACATAAGACCAACAATGATGCCCGTTGCCGAATAAGATGCGCCAGCGAAATGGTTGTAGGCAGCCACACCGGCATAGATTGCCCCAACGATGAGGGCAAGCCCCATCAAAACCCATGTGATGGGTGACGCAAGCAAAGTTGCGTTAAACGCCGATGTTGCCGCTGTTGCCACATAAGATTGCCCCGTCAGAGCGGCATATCCAAACTTCAGCAAATCCACGGCGAATTTATAAGCCGTCGTCACTGCCGTGGCGATTTTCGTGGAATTCGCTGCCACCTGAAAGATGGCAAAGGCGGCGCCAAGCCCCAGCACCAACGGACCAATGATGGCAATGTTGCTTGCCAGCCAGGAAATCCCGCTCAGGATGGGCTGCAATGCCAATTGTGCGTAATTTTGCATGACCGTCCAGCTCTGCCCCCATGTGGCAGGCATCTGGGCAAACTGGGCATTGGTTTCTTCCGCCGCCGCAAACATGGCGTTTTTCAAGACGTCTGATGTGATCTGTCCTTCTGACGCCATTTCCTGCATCTGGTTCACATTGACCCCCAGATAATCGGCTATGGTCTGGGCAATGCCAGGCGTCTGTGTCAGCACAGTGTTCAGACCTTCCCCCTGCATCGTGCCAGTCATCATGGCCTGTACCAATTGCTCCATGGCTCCCTGGGCCTGGGATGTGTTTGCGCCGGAGACTGCCATTTGTTTGTTCAGCTGTTCCACAAAAGCCACAATTTCCTCTGTGCTGCCGAAGGCATCCCCCGCGTATAACCCCAATTGGGAAACCATATCCGCTGTTTCCGCGTAAGAACTGCCTACACGGTTGGCGCTGGCAAAAATCATATCGTTCAGCGCCGCTGTTGACTGTAAGCCATCGTTGACCATGTTCAATCTTGCCGTCGCTGTGGAAAGTGTATCTGATACATCCATCCACGCCTGAAATGTTTCCATCCCACCAAATGCATCCGTAACACTTTTCAAAGCGGAGCCCAGTACATTTGTGCTTTTTGCCGCCTCCTCCTGAGCTGCTGCGTAAAGGTTCACCTGCTGCTGTACCAACGTGGTTACCTGAGTCACCTCTTGGACATAGGAGATATAGCTGGCAAAGGAAGCGGAGAAGCGATCTTCCAAAGTCAAAACTTCATTCATGTCTGCCATGGCATACGCCTCCCTTCCCGATTCATTTGCTCTCGTTCTTCTGTATCTTTCTGGATAAAGGCGCAAATGAGCGCTTTTTCCCTTTCATCCAATTCCAGAAATTTTCTGGGACGCCATCCCAGATTGATAAAACAATAAAAGGCGGCTGCCGTTTCCAAATCTGCCGCCTGTATCAGTTTTTTGCTTTTACAAAGCTGCTTTCATCCACTTCCGAGAAGGTAAAGATAGCTTTTGTCAGGGCGTTGTACTCGCCGGAGCGGAGCATTTTGCCTGGCAGTTCAAAGGGGTCCATGGTGCCGTAGGCATCGCACAGTTCTTTGTCGCGAAAATCAGGGAATACCACTGCCGCCACAACGATCTGTTTTGTCAGTTCCACATTATCCAGGTATTCCACTGTCTGCCCATTTTCTTTTCTGGTTTTCATGCTTTTGCGGATCAGTCTGTCATTTTCCTCCTGGGTAATGGTACGGATGCGGAAGGGCACCAGGTTGCCTTCCTCGTCACGAAAACGATCAGAAATAAACACATCTTTTTCTTTTTTGATAGGTTCCGGGTTCAAAAACGCAAATAATTTACTCATGGTTTCTCCTTCCTTTCTCAACCGCCATAAGACGTAGGTTCATTGAATCCACGCAGTTTGGCAACTCTTGTATAAGTAAAGTTGAATTCATAATTCAGCATGGCTTCCTCGCTGTCCAAAATGGAAAGGGGAACGGAGCCTGTCAGCTCGCAGCCATAGTAAGCAATGGTCTGACTGCCTACACTGCTGGATGGATCATCGTTTGTGATCTGCAAATCAAACTGGGGCATATTGCCTGTATTGATGTAATCCAGCACCATGTCTGTCCAAAGGCTGGTACCGTAGTAAATGGTGCCTTTCCCAGTCTGTTTTGCGCCATTTGCCTTGTTCTGGATGGTTCTGGTACCCACCACACGCATTTCCTTGCCTTGAATATCCGCATATGTTGTGATATTCATCATGCCAGCAACTTCGATCTGTTTTCCATCTCTGGTGACGAACACCTTGCCTTCGGCACCGTTGACGGTATCTTTCGCCAATAAATACATATCTGCACCTCCTTATGCCACTGTCAATGTGATATACAGTTTTTCCGCCGCATCCACAGGCTGTACCTGCAAATGGATGGCAACGCCGTCGATTTCATCCCCAGGCAGTACATCCACGTCCTCGGGCACAAAATTCTGGATGGCGTTGTTTGCCTGCATTTCCTGCAAATACCCTACAATGACTCCTTTGAACAGATCCCGACCTGTGGCGTTGTTGTCCACCACGCCGATAAAGTTCTCGGAAAACTGTGCATACAGATCATTTGCAATGGTATGCAGCGTACGGATGACGCGGTTTTTGTGATAGGGCTTTGTGATGTCTGCTGTAAATGTGGTCAGGCTGTTGATGTCCGCATCCACTTTCACTGTGCCCTTTTCTCCAAAGAGTACAAATTTGCCTGCCTGCAAAGCCTCTGTGATCTGGTCATGAGTCATTGCCGGTGTCACAGCCACAGCGTCAGGATATTTGGCATAAGTCAGAGATTCGTTGTAATCCGCCCCTGCTTCCGCGCCGCCTACCCACCAGCAGAGCTGTTTGCCTGTCAGTGTGGAGCCGTCGGCAAAAGAAACGCCTGTCATATCCGCGCATACATTGATGACAAAGCGGCTGTCAGGCACCTTCAAGCCGTAAGCCACCAGCTGAGCGTATCTGCCCTGGGTATTGGCAATGCGTTCCACAAAGTTGACCATTGCCGCCTGTACTGTACTGTCGTCGCCGTCATAAATGAGAACGTCAAAATCATAAGCTTCGATGGTCTGCAAAAATGTGGTATATGCTGCCGCTTCCACAGTGCCGTCTGCGCCTGTCGCCAGCTTTGCGCCTGCGGTTTCTGTCAGTGCGCCAGTGCCGCTGAATGTGACCCATGCGTTTGCTTTCAGTTCTTCCGCCTTTGTGGCTGTCTGCATGTCCACCACTGCGCCGTCCACAATGGTCTTTATGTCAAAAGTGCCTTCGCTGTCCGCCTGTTCTGTGACCACAATGGTGATGTCGTTGCCTCTCACACCGGGGTAAAGGGCTGTGGCTGTCAGCTGACCTTCTGTGATGGTCGCCTGCACAGCGCTGCTTGCGGCGGGACGGTACAACAGCACTTTTGTAGGGCTTTTTGTGCGGTCACTGCCTTTGAAGATCTCCTGCAAAAATCTTGCCTGAGGCATGTAAGCGGGATAGCCGCAAAAAGGTGTTGTGTCTGCTCCTGCTGTCACTTCCATGACTTTGCCCACAGGTCCCCAGCTCATAGGCTCGCAAATGGCAACTACGCCGCGGCTGCCAATGGAAAGGCCCTTCTGGGTTTCTGATGTGAAATTGATATATACGCCGGGGCGTACTTTATCCTGTTTTGTCCATGTTCCACCTGCCATTATTTTTCACCTCCAAAAAAAGCAGATACGGCTTTTTCCGCCTCTGCCATGGTATAGTTTTCTTCTGTCAAGATCGCCCGCAGAAAATCCTGCTGCACATGAGAAAAACGCGCGCTTTTGAGCAGCGCTTCTCGCTTGTACTGTTTTTCCTGGGACATTGCTTCTTTTTTCATTCCACCACTCCTTCCTGGTATGTTTCAATGGTTTGCATTTTGACCTCTGTTTTGGGAATGGTCACCCGCTCCCGCAGCTCAAACCGGTAATGCAGCCCGTCCTCTTCCACTTTCCATTCCCGTTTTTCCGGGCGCAGCAGCACTGGTTCCGACTGGATGCCGTCTGTGTAAGGAAATGTTTTCAGATGCAGATCCAGCGTTTCCGCCGTCTTTTGGTACCTTTCCTGCAGATCCTCCTCTTCTTCTTCCATACAGATCAGGTCTAAACCGATGGTACGCAGAAAATACCCGCCCGTTTCCGGTTTGATGCTGCCGTATTGCTGCTGCAAAAAGATGCAAGGCTTTTTCATTTCCTGCTGGTTCAGGTTCTTGTAAAAAGAAACGCCAGGCAGAACAGGCGCCAAGTGTGCCGCAAGAGCGTCTGCAATGGTTTCCACTGTGTAATTCATGCCATCAACTCCTAAAATTTCTTGTCCAATTCTGTCACCACCATCTTTTCCTATGCCGGATGTCCATGGGTTTGCCCCTGTCCTGTTTTGCTGGCACCGCAAACAGGTATGGATGGACGCCATGGAAAAAGTTCCGATCCATTTGCCGCCTTTTCATGCCCGCCCTGAGAAAAAGGACGCCTCAAAGATGCTTTTCAGAAAAAATCCCCATAAAGTGATATAGCCAGAATCCTTTTGCAAGAATCCCAGCTATTTTTTTCCCAAACAGCCCCAAGCCAAACTCCCCTTGTCCTCTTATTTTGAAAAAGATTTGCTGTGGTTGCTTTCAGAAAATCCCCATAAAGTAACATAGCCAGAACCCTTTTGCAAGAATCCCAGCTATTTTTCTTCTCAAACAGCCCCCAAAAGGCGTCCAAAACAAAGGCGGTGTGTGGATGTCTTTTTCCACGATGTCATCATACCACATCTGCGTGGGGCATTGTGGGGCATGCCTAAGCAATTGCAAAATGATCCAATGCCTGTCCATGAAGTTTGGTCACATGACGATAGCTGTAATACATTTCCTCGGCGATCTTCTCCCAGTTCTGTCCCAACAGATACCGCCTTGTGAGGATTTCCTGTTCTATGGGGTCTGGCAGTTCTTTGACCCGCTCATAGATCTCCCGATATACGATCATCTGCATTTCTCTTTCCGCTTCCAGCTCCCGCAGCAGCCCATCCAGTCTGGCAGCATATCCTGACAGGTCAGAAACCCTGTTGCCTCTGGGCATCCTGTCCCACGATACGGCAGGGCTTGTCTTGCTGGAACGCAGCTCCTCCATCTGCGCCATCAATAACGCCGCCCGCCGTTTTGCCTGCTGATATCTGCAAAGATATCGTTTCTTTTCTTCATTGTTCATTGTTGTTCCCTCCTTGTACGTTCATAACGGTTCTGGATCGTCTCTACTGACAGCCACATCCGCTGTCATTCCCCCGCCTGATCCATTTCCTTTCTCTCCAGCACCTCGTCTGCCACTTTGCGTATCATCTGGCAAATGATCTCAAACCACTCCCGATCTCCGTTGAGGATGGTCCGCGCCAGATCCCGCATCAATCCTTTTTCCTCTGCCCGCAGCCAGATGGCAATGAGATTGGGCATGTTGGGCATCTGGTTGTCCAATATGCCGTAAAACAGGTACGCCAGCAGCCGCATGCGTATCTGTAAATTGATTTCGTCAAATGTTTTCCTGTGCCCGCCAATGGCTTCTCGCCCCAATGCCAGGGCTTTCCCCCTGCGCCCAATGAGCACCAGAAAGGCTTCCGCCTGTTCTTTTGTTTCGATCTGTACCATACTGTCCTCCATTCATGGATTTGTGTGAATTTGTGTGACCAAAAGTCACACACCCAAAACCCTTGATTTTACTGAATTTTCCAATGGTTTTTTTCCTTGTGTGAAATGTGTGAATGTTTTTGCAT
>CATZIM010000121.1 GCA_958420075.1 uncultured Clostridia bacterium
CGGATGGCAGAGACAGAAAGATGGTATGTTTCTGCCAACGCTTCCAGTGTTGCCCCTGCCTGCTTTTGGCTGCGGATTTCTTCGTTCCGCTGTGCCAATGCCTCGCGGCTGCCGCTTTTCTCTCCCCAGCTCTTATGTTCTCTGGCAGGGATATAGACATAGCCGCCTTGGACATACTCCTGCAAGGTCTGCACCAGTGCAGGGGGCAGCAGGTCTGACGCGTTGATGTATTTCATGGTCGGATTCCCCCTTGATATTCAAATCAAGCAGCAAAACCGACTTTCTGCGACGTTTCCTCCATGCAACTGTCGCTTTTACATCGGTTTTGCATGGAGAACTGCTTTGTTGCGTTTCTGCGTCAATGGACACATATGAGCCACTTCCTTTTTTCAAACAGGCTTATTCGCCCAGCATTTCTTCTACTTTTTTCAGCAGCACTTTGGTGGCTTCGCCGGGATGTTCCTTAGCGAAAATAGCGGAGATAACGGAAACACCGTCGATGCCGCTGCCCTTGAGCTGCATGATGTTATTTTCATTGATGCCGCCGATGGCAACCACAGGGATGGTAACAGCTTTGCAGATTGCCAGCAGTTCCTCATTTGTCAGGGACTGGGCATCTTTTTTGGTATCTGTGTGGAACACTGCACCTACGCCGATGTAGTCCGCGCCGCTTTCCTGAGCTTTTACGGCTGTTTCCACAGTGTTTGCGGAAATACCCAGAATCTTGTCGGGGCCAATCATAGCTCTCACGTCTTTATCCACGATGTCGCTCTGTCCCACATGGACGCCGTCTGCCCCGCAAGCCAGTGCGATTTCGATGTTATCGTTTACCACAAAAGGTACATGGTATTTCTTTGCCAGCTGTGCCAAATCTTTGGCTTCTTCCAGGAATGTTGCTTCATCCAGTTCTTTTTCACGAATCTGCAGGAAAGTTGCCCCTGCTGCCAGCACTTCTTCTGTCACTTCATGGAGTGTTCTGCCGCCCAGCCATGCACGGTCTGTGATAGCGTATACTTTCATGGATTCTTTCGTTGCTTTTTCTCCCAATTCCAATTCCTCCAGTCTTGTCCGTTTCTGTAATGTTTCTGCGTCTGTCAAACTGATCTGGTCTACGAGATGGGTACGGAATGTAAGTGTTCCTGCGCCCTGTGCGTCAGTTTTTTCTCTTGCGATTTCACCGCTGACACCCATAAGGGATACGGCGCATACGGTGGCTTCCAGAATATGATCGGGATTGCCGCCGCAGAAGGCACCCAAAAGGGCTGTCAGCATACAGCCGCTGCCAGTGATGCGGCTCATCATGGCATCGCCGTTTCTGAGGGCAAACACACGATCAGGGGAAGCGATGATGTCGATAACGCCGGAAATGGCAATAACTGCCCCTGTTTTCCGTGCCAGTTCTCTTGCCATATAGCCAAAAGCTTTGTAGTTGTCCTCGGTGATTTTATCTTCTTCTGCAGCGTCAACGCCACGGGTGGAACCTGTGCCCACTGCCAGATGTTTGATTTCGGAGGTATTGCCGCGGATAACGGAGAATTTCACGTTCTCCAGCAGCTTTTTGCCGCCTTCCCGACGCAGTCTGGTAGCGCCTACGGCAACGGGGTCCAGCACCACAGGAACCCCTGCTTCATTAGCGGCTTTCCCTGCCACCAGCATAGCTTCCACGTCCTCCATGGTACCCATATTCATCACAAGGCCCTGTACCACAGAAGCCACTTCTGCCACTTCCTCCACTTCGTGTGCCATGGTGGGAGAAGCCCCTGCTGCCAAAATGATATTGGCACAGTCATTGACTGTGACGAAGTTGGTGATTGCCTGCACAATGGGTTCTTTTTCCCTTACATTTGCCATCATAGCGGGAAAAGACGCCAAAATATCTGTTTTCATGAAAACGAACCTCCTTTATTTACGGTTGAGTTTTTCCATCATTCTTGCGAACATGCCGGAACGTTTCAAAAGGGTGATGACCAGAACGGCCAGAAAAGCACCCATAGCGGAAGAAGGCACGAATGCCGGCACATAGACCCAAGGGGTCTGCAAGTCCATGCCATAGATGTATTTCATCACCGGATATGCCGCAAATGCGCTCAAAATACCGGTGCCGAAGATTTCCCCAATGACTGCCATATACAGCTTACCTCCGGATTTCCGATACAGGAAACCAGACAGGAACGCGCCGATGACTGCCCCAATGACTGCCAGCGCTGTACGCCCTGTCATCATACGCAGAATACCGGTGATGAGGGCTGCCAGAAATCCCCAGTAAGGTCCTACAAACACCGCCGCCAATACATTGATGAAGTGCTGGAACGGCGCCATATTGGGGAACCATACCACAGAGGACAGAGCAAAGCCCATGCCTGCGAATATTGCCGTCAGCACCATTTTCAACACATGATTATCCTTATTGCCACCCATTTGTTGATGCCTCCTTTTTTCTTCTTCCCAACGAAAGGAGCGCAAACAAAAAAGGATTTCCTTTTTGGAAATCCTTCGTTTCTGACGCTCTTTGGTGAGTTGTGCACCCTGCATTCCCTCCGTTGGCATTATCCAAATCAGGTGTAAAGGTCGAAGGATTTATCCTTCCTCTCAGCCTCCCTTAGAAGCTCCCTTTGCATTCTGGTGTCATTATAGTACGGTTTTTGTCCCTTGTCAACGTCTCCCACGGGCATAAAAAAGGCGGCTATGCCGCCTTTTGGAAAGAGGAATTGCTGTACGGAGATACAGCAAAGTGCCCACTTCATTGGATTTTTGCATGGCAGATATTCCATGCGGTTCTTTGGTATTTTGTCTTGTTTTTTCTTTTGTGTTTCTTTGCTTTGCTTTATCTTTTGTAATGGAGGTTGTATTGAGAAAATGGTAATTACGCTTCTTCGATGTAACCGATATTGGTACGGATCACATCACAGGAATGCTGAAATGCTGCCATTTCTTCCGGTGTTAATTCTAATTCCAGCACTTCTTCCACGCCGTCTTTGCCGATGACGCAGGGTGTGCTGATATACAGGTCATGCTGACCATACTGGCCGTTCAGCTGTGTGCTGACGGGCATAACCGCTTTTTCGTCGTGGAATACGCAGAAAACCAGTCGTGCCAATGTGGAACAGATACCAAACTCTGTAGCGCCTTTGCCAGCGAAGGTGACCCAGCCGCCTTCAATGGTTTCATGGAGCACAGCTTCTTTATCCACCTGATATTTGGGATTTTCTTTTGCCAGCTGGTCCAGCGGCTTGCCGTTGACCGTCACATGGGACCATGGTACCATCTGGGAATCGCCATGTTCCCCCATGGTGTAAGCCACCAGCGATTTATGGTCAATGCCGGTTTCTCTTGCCAGTACGGTTCTGAGTCTGGCGCTGTCCAGTCCGGTGCCTGTGGCAAATACCCGAGAGGCAGGGAAGCCGGAAAGCTTCTGCACCTGTCTTGCGATGATGTCGCAGGGATTTGTGATGACGATGAATATGCCGTCAAAACCGGCTTTTACAATGCGTCCCACAAAGCTGTTGACCAGTTCCACAGAATGTTTCAATTCTGCCAAACGACTATGGTCCTCGCCCATGATGGTGCCAACGCTGATGACAACGATGTCGCAGTCCTTCAGGTCTTCATAAGTGCCGCCTCTGACCTCTACCCGATGGGGCAGATAGGACACGCTGTCCCGCAGGTCCTGACACTCGCTGATGACCTTCTGTTCCTTTACATCTACCAATACCAACTCGTCCACAATGCCCTGGACTGCAAGGCTATATGCACAATGGGCGCCTACATGACCGACACCCACAATGCCCACACTTCTTGTTTTCATATGATTTCCCCCAATGTGCTTTTGTATTTCTCCGAAAGTTTCTTTTGTATTTTCCCACTCCCTTGGGAGCGGCTCATCTCTTTTGGTATATGATTTTCTTTTTTCCTTTGTACACTTCTTTTCTTTTGTAAAAATAAAAAAGTTCCGGACTGACCGTCCGGAACCACCTGTTTACACCGAAAAAAGACCGAATCTTTTTCCACGCATCGTGTTTTTTTCCATGACAATCAGTACTATTTCTTCACGCGGCACAAAATGACCAGCAGCGCAATGAGAATAGCACCAATGAGCAGGACCTGTTTAATTGTATGGGAAAACGCACGGCTCATGAAAAATCTCCTTCTTTCTGTCTTTGACGATTTGAAATCGTTGAATAAAAGATACCACGTTCAAAGACCCAAGTCAATGGAAAGAATGACGCTTGTTTCTATAAAAATACAAGAATTTTTGTGTAGTCTGTAAAATGACATTTGTGTTTTTTGTATTTTTACCAATACATGCAGACGTCAAAACGCACAAGTCCGTCGGTTTTTCCAATGAAAAAAGAGGACACACTCTCTTGTCTGAGAAGATGTCCTCCAATTGGCATTTTTTATACCAGTTTAGCCATTTTTTCTTTCAGTACGGAAGCGGGAACTGCACCGATGATGCTGTCTGCCACCTGACCGTCTTTGAAGAAAATCATGTTAGGTACGCTCATAACACGATATTTCTGTGCCAGATCCATAGCCTGGTCGATGTCTACTTTCACGATTTTTGCTTTGTCGCCGTATTCAGCCTGAAGCTGTTCCAGTACGGGGCCCATCATCTGGCAGGGGCCACACCATGTAGCAAAAAAGTCCACCAATACGGGTACATTGCTTTCCATAACTTCTTTCTGGAATGTATCAGATTTTACCATTAACATAATCAATTCCTCCTTACACATCTATTGTTATTGTATCCAAATATTTCTTTTTTATTTCTGATGTCAGTATATCACAGAAAAAAACTCTTCGCAATAAAATTTCTCAAATAATAATCATTATTAGATTGTTCTGTGACCTGAAGCACATAAAAGAGAAAATTTTTCGCAAAAACAGGTATAAAACCCTTTCTCAGGGACATACTTCATAGCGGAGAGTATGATCTCTCCCCCAAAGAATCACATTCTTTCTACTTCTTCCCCTTAGGAAAAGGCGGCTGTAAAAACAGCCGCCTTTTTTTACTGGATAGATGTGTATTTTTTCGCCAAAATCACTGTCACTGCCAGATATACCACGGACATGACCACAGCGGAGATAGCCGCAGGGAGCATAAAACTGCGGATACCCTGGAAAAACGCATCCAGATCAGCATTTGTAATGATGGCTGTCATGGTCTGTTCGATATATTCCGTTGACAGAGAGGGGATAATCTCCATGACCTTTCCTTCTACAAAGCTAATGCCAAAGAAGAAGATCAGAACAAAAATGCCGTTGCCTTTGCGAATAAAAGGCAGATGCGCCAATGTAATGGCAAGATAGAGCAGGGCCACTGTTTCCAGCATGCCCAGTGTCAGAAAAACGGCAATGAGAATCATGGAGCTGCGGATACCATCCATTGCCCAAACTTTTTCTACTTCCGCCCAGAACAATTCTGTACCGGATGGCGCAACGGCTCCGTAGATTATGGAAAAACACAGCAGCGCGCAAAGCACACAGACGATGATACCCCACAAAGCTGCTGCCGCGTATTTCCCTGTCACCAGTTCCACAGAGGAAACAGGCAGGCTGAATGTGAGATACCCTTCATTGCCATACATACTTTTCTGATACCGCAGGGCTGTATGGATGAGAAACAGAATCACCAGCACCACAATGGCAATGGTACAGCCGGAAATCAGCAAGGGCGCCTTTACCAGATAGGAAACATCCGTACCTCTGGTACGGTTTATGACTGTGGCAAAGGCAAAGAGCAGTGCAATGGCACTTGCCACACCGTAAAGCAGGCTGTTGGCCCGCAATTCCTGTTTCATAACTTTTCCAAACATCAGCGATACACCTCCCGGAAATACTGGTCAATGGACATGCCCGTTTCCGCTCGAAGCACATCCACCTGTTCATTCAACAGCACCCGTCCCTGTTTCAGAAAAACAGCACGGTCGAAAATCTGCTCCACATCATGCACCAGATGGGTAGACAAAAGGATAGAGCTGTTTTCCGTATACTGGTTCAAAATGGTGGTAAGGATATAATCCCTTGTGGTAGGATCTACACCACCCATGGGTTCATCCAGCACAAAAAGCTTTGCTTT
>CATZIM010000122.1 GCA_958420075.1 uncultured Clostridia bacterium
GCCTGTTGCCAGAATATCGCCGTTGAACAGTGCCGCTTCATCAGAAACATCATCAGGAATGGGTGTCATGCCGTTATCGGCAATGGGTACACGAACATATTCCGCCTGACAGCCATCAATGCGGCAGCCCAGTTCCCAGCCGCCTTCTACACAGTTATTCACATAGCCTCTTTTACAGAAGAAACATTCGCCGCAGAAAGTTTCCACATTTACGGAAACACGGTCACCTGCTTTGAATTTTTTCACAGCGCTGCCTACTTCCACAACTTCCCCTACAAATTCATGACCCAGAACGGTATTTTCCTTTGCACGGGGTACAGTGCCATGTTTGATATGTAAGTCACTGGAACAGATTGTGGAGCGTGTCACTCTTACAATGGCATCTCTGGGGTCCTGAATCACGGGAACGGGTCTGTCTTCCAGCACAACCTGTCCTTTTCCTTTGTATACAACTGCTTTCATTGTTTTTTCCATGGTATTTTTCCTCTTTTCTCTTAAAACTCAGCAAGCAAACGGTCAATTTCTTTCTTGGCATCTTCCAGGATTTCTTCCACAGGACGTACGCCTGTATCCAGTCCATCCCCCGCAACGCAGTCATAACGAGGGATGCCGAAGAAATCGCACATTGCCCAGATGTAACGAGAACCCATTTCCATAGGATTGTCGTTATAGAATCCGCCTCTGGTGGTCAGATAAATGAGCTGATCCGCTTTGCAGGTACCAAAGCAGCCTGTTTCGTTACAGCCAAATGTAATACCTTCCACACAAAGGTTTTCAATATATACTTTCAATAAAGCAGGAAAGCTCAAATCCCAAAAAGGCGCAGCAATAACAATCTTATCCGCTTCTGCAAACTGGTGGGCATAACGGAACCGTGGATGATCGAACTGCTTATCCGCCAGCAGACGTTCCCGCTGTTCGAAAAATCCATCTGTGAAATAAGACAAAGACTCATCCATCAGGCAAAGCTCTTCGATTTCATAGCCTTCTTTTTTCCGCAGGCCTTCCAGAAAATGATCTGCCAGTTTCTGTGTTCTGGAACCTTCTCTGCGGATGCAGCAGTTTACAAACAATACCTTTTTCATTTTGCTTCCTCCTTCAATCCAATTTTATTTTTTCTGTGCTTTTAATGTACCAAACACCTGATTTTTCATATTTTCTGCCACTTCTTCATAAAGAGGCACAGAATCAGCCGCACCTTTCTTGCCAATAGCCATGGCACTTGCTGTAGTTGCCAGCAGCAGGCTATCTGCAACGCCCAGACCATTGCCCATGCCATACAGGAAATATCCTGTAAAGGTATCCCCTGCCGCAGTGGTATCTACTACAGGCACTTTGAAGCAGCCGATCTGATACGTTTCGCCTGCATAATCACAGATGGCACCTCTGCTGCCCAATGTAAGCAAAATACCGCAATTAGGATATTTTTTCCGCAGTACCGGAAGGATTTCATCATCTGTCTGGCAATTCGCAATCTGTTTGCCTTCTACTTCATTGACAATGAGCCAATCCAGCAGTTCCAAAGGATAAGACAGCACTTTTTCATCCATAGGTGCTGCATTGAGCGCGGTTTTCATGCCTCTTTTATGAGCTTCTTCCATGATAAAGCCCACCAGATTGGTTTCATTCTGAAGCAGAACCAAAGTATCCGCATCCATTTTATCCAACACTTCTGTAATATACGCTTCTGTCAGCATCTGGTTGGTGCCGCCAAAAAGCAGGATGCAGTTCTGACCAGCATCATCCACCTGAATGATAGCATGGCCACTGGGTGCATCTACATGAGAAAGAAGGCTCACATCTACACCATTTTTCGCCATCACTTCTTCCAGCATTTCGCCGCCGGAACCAATAACACCGGCATGTACCACCTGATTGCCTGCTTTTGCCGCCGCAATGGACTGATTCAAGCCTGTGCCGCCGGAGTTTGTAAATAAGGAACGGGAAGATTTCGTTTCTCCCGGCTGCAAAAATGTATCTACCTGATAAACATGATCCAAATTCATGGAACCAAAATTGCAAATCTTCAAGCTGCATCCCCCTTTATCTGTTTTCTTCTGTCCTGTATTTTAATGTATTCCCGCCAAGCGATGCCGGCAGTAATCAAAAAGATGCCTAAAATTCGTTTCCAGCTGAATGTCTGGAAAAATACATAATCCAGTGCCACAGACATGCCAAGCTGTCCCAACAACGCTAGAATGGTAGAAGCCATGGCGCCTGTATGGCTGGTGCCCAAAATCAGAAAGATCATAGCAATCAAGCCACAAACACTGCCCAGATAAAACAGCGGCGGCACTTCTGTAATATGAGAAAAATTCATTTCCGCACCATTGCCTGTTACAAAAATCAAGCACAAAGAAATGATGGTCGCTTCCACATAATTGATGAGGGCGCCATTGGCAGTCCCCAAACATTCCCCCGCTTTTACATTTACCATTTTATTGACCGTATTCAAAAAACCATTGGCTACGGCAGTTATATAAAATATCATTTCTGTTTTCCTCCTCAGCCTGTTGTTACCAGCCAAACACCTGCCAATACCAGCAGATAGGCGGGCAGTTCTTTCCAGTTGAACTTCTGTTTTTCAATGCCGAACCAGCCATGATGATCCACCACCGCAGAAGAAATCATCTGTCCAATGACGGAAAGCCCTGTCATAGCCGTAGCACCGATGGCAAGGGTGCACCAACTGCTGCTGGTAACCATGCCGATGCCCATGAAGCCTACCAGATACACATACGCAGGCACGCCACGAAAACGGATTTTTTTCTTTTCTTTGCATTTCAAATACAAAATCAAAAGAACTGCCGCGATTCCGTGGACAAAAAAACTGATGCCGAACATACTGTAATAATTCCCCAACTGTCCATTGAGGGAAATCATCATGCCCTGCAGCAGCCCCGATAAAATCAAAAACAGGAAATAAATCATCTCTTTTCTCCCTTTCCAATATTTTGTTACACCTCATTGTAACATAATCCCTGTCAGACTTCAAACACCTTATGCCATCCATTGCATTTTTGCGAAAAATCATGTAAATTATAAGAAAAAACAAAGGAGGAATCACAATGGAATCTTTACAGCCCCATATCCAACTGGGTAAAGATCTACAAATCAAATACGCTCTGATGCCCGGCGACCCTGCTCGTCTGGACCGCATCGCACCTTTTCTGGAAAATGTGACAGAACTGAAATTCAACCGGGAATACCGCAGTCTTTCCGGTACATACAAAGGCGTTCCCATCCTTGCCATTTCCACAGGCATCGGCGGCGCATCCGCAGGCATCGCTGTGGAAGAACTGCATAACATCGGCGTAGAAGCCATGATCCGTATCGGCAGCTGCGGCAGCTTACAGCCTCAGGTAAAAGTCGGCGATATCATCATCGTCAACGGTGCTGTTCGTGATGAAGGCGCATCCAAAACATATATCGACGCTATGTTCCCCGCTGTTCCCGACGCACAGCTGATGCTGTACTGCATGGAAGCGGCAAAAGAACAGGATTTCCAATACCATGTAGGCATTGCCCGCAGCCATGACAGTTTTTATACTGATGACGAAGAAGCCATTGACGCTTACTGGTCCAAACAGGGTGTATTGGGCTGCGACATGGAAACAGCCGCACTGTTTACCATCGGTCATCTGCGCGGCGTAAAAACCGCTTCTATTCTGAACAACGTCGTTGCTTACGAACAGGATACCTCTGAAAGCATCGGTTCTTATGTAGACGGCGAAAATCTGGCTATGGAAGGCGAACGCCATGAAATCCTCACCGCTTTGGAAGCCTTCTACAAACTGGAAACAGGGAAATAAATATACTTTTCTAAAACAACAAGCATACAAAAAAGCTGAAACCTTTCTATACAAAAGATTTCAGCTTTCTTTTTTGCCAAGATTTCATCAGGCATGTTCTGCCTTCATAGCTCCCCTTAAGAAACAAAAACAATATTTTCTTAAGGGGAATCTGCATTTGTGTTGGTCTTTTTTATTTGATTTTCAATGCTTACCAGCGTCTTCTGCCTCTGCGGCGGGAAGGACTCTTCAGTGTGTAAGCACCTCTTCTGCGATGACCGCCATAGCGCATCCGTTTCAGGATCAGATAAATGATAACCAGAATTACCACAATCACAACAACAGTGATCAGACCCTTCAAAGAGAACAGATGGGAGAAGAAAGTTTTCAGTCCATACCAGATATTGTTGAAGATGGTGCCTTTTTCAATATCTGCACCGGCATAAGCAGGCATCTGTGCCACTTCTTTGCCATCGATGGTGTATGTTACGGTAGCGATTTCTTCACCTTTTGTCAAAGGTGCTTTCACTTTCACAGTGCCGTCTTTTTCTTCTACCTTGTAATCATCCAGAATGGTAACAGTTGTTTCCACACTGTTCACCGCATCTGTAGGCAGATAAGTTACCAGCGCATCCTGGTAAACCAGAGGCACAGTATCGCCCTGCAGTTTATTATGTTTGGTCAAAGGCACTTCTTCGATAGCCGCACCTGCCGCTGTCAGTTCTACACGAGCATAATTATTGAAGCCATAGTCCAGCAGGCTTGCGCTCTCTGTCCAACGAGCCGGGTCGCTGCCCTTGAACAGTACAGAAATCAGCTTCATATCGCCTTTTTCTGCAGATGCTGTCAGGCATTCTCCCGCTTCGTCTGTGAAACCGGTTTTGATGCCAGTTGCATAAGCATACTGATATTCATTATCCGTAATCAGATAGTTATGGCTCACCCAGTTATAATCCTGTGTGATTGCTTCAGGATCATCTGCAAACTGTCCGTCTGCCCCATTGCCAGAGAAACTCTTTTCGGAAACGATTTCCGCCAGTGTTTCATTCTGCATGAAGGCCATGGCAAACAGTGCCATATCATAAGCGCAGGAATAATGGTTTTCGTCATGATAACCATGAGCATTGGTGAAATGGCTGTTAACAGCCCCCAATTCTTCCGCTTTTTTGTTCATCAGATCTGTAAATGCCGCTTCGCATTTTGCAAAGGACATATCTTCATCGTTTTCCGCTTTTCTGGCTGTTGCTGCCGCCAGCACGTTGGCGGAGTCATTGCCAGAAGGAATCAGCAGACCTCTCAGGGCATTTTCCACAGTCAGTTTTTCATTCAGCACATGACCTGCTTTACTGGAATCCAGTGTCACTTCATTGATTTCTGTACCAACTGTAATGATTTCATCAGGCTGCAGATAATCCATAACAACCAGAGCTGTCACAATTTTTGTTACACTGGCAGGATAGATTTTTTCTTTGGCATTTTTTTCATAAAGGATAGTGCCGCTTTCCTGATCAATGAGCAGCGCAGATTCTGCTGTAATGGTCGGCGCACCATCTGCCTGAAGCCAAACTTCCTGCAGTGCCATAGGGCTGGCTGCAGCAGTGCCTTCTGTGTCAGATGTTGCTCCATCTGTTTCCGGTTCCTTTGCACCTTCCGCCTGATCTTCTCCACTTGCTGCCTGATCGGCAGAAGCATCTTCCTGATTTTCCTGATTTTCTGTATTTTCCTGTCCTTCGGCACTTTCCGTTTCCGTGGTTACCTGCTGTTCTTCGGTCGTACCTTCGTCTTTTCCGCATCCGACGGCACCCAGACAAAGGGCTGCTGCCAGTGTCAAAGCAAGGACTTTATGCCATCGCTTTTTCATTTCTGTTCTCCTTTCTGCTGTTTTCTTTTTCTTTTGCGCGCTTCCATCTGTGCACGCATTTCCTGCAGTTCCTGATCAAAGCGTTTGGAACGCAGTCCCGGGAAAGCCTTCATCAGACGGCGCTGCACCATGGTTTCCTGTTCCAGCGCGCGGGCTTTGTATTCCAGACGTTCCCGAATTTCATTGAAGATATATTCCCCACGCAGTCTTTCTTCCAACTGCATCTGTTCGATATCTCCAAAAGTTTCGTCCATACGTGCTTTCCATTCCCGCAGGAATTCTGCTGTTGGACGATTTTCAAAATATTCCGCCAGTTCCTGACGGGCAGTATACAATCTTGTGCTTTCCAGTTTTGCACGAAGTTCTTCTCTTGCTTCG
>CATZIM010000123.1 GCA_958420075.1 uncultured Clostridia bacterium
CTGGTCAGAGAAAACGAGGAAACAGGAAAAGCGGACATAGTGGAAGTAAAAAATACGGAAACCATTGGAAGATGGGGTCTGCTGCGGCTTTACAAAACCGTTGACAAAGAATCGAACACTGCGCAAATGTGGGAGCAGGCAAAAACCATGCTTTCCTATTATAACCGCCGTCTGCGTACCCTCAGTGTGGAATCACTGGGGGTGCTGGGACTGCGGGCAGGGATGCTGGTGCTGATGAAGATCCAGGGGCTGGGGGACATCAACTTGAGTCAGTATATGATGATCGAGAAGATCACCCACACCTTTGAAAACGACAAACATACCATGAGCATTGATACATTGGGGATTTGAGGTGATTTGATGGAATTATTGGATGTATTGCAGCAGATTTCACAGAATAATCAGGCGGCTATGCAGCCTACAGAACTGGCTGTGGGAACGGTCACGGCAGTGAAGCCCCTGGAGATCGTCACAGACAATCAGACGGCGCCTTTGCGCCAGTCGGTGCTGTATCTGACAGCGGCAGTGGTGGAAAAGAAAGTCACATCCTTTGCCCACAGCCACAGTACCACCCATAACCACATTGTCACAAGCGCTACCATAGAGCCTGCTGGGGAATGTTCCACGGAGCTGGCTGGCATCACCTGCTATGAAAATGGCAAGGCACTGCCCAATGATGGCTTTATCACATTGAACAGAGGTCTGGAAGTAGGGGACAGAGTTTTGCTGCTGCGGGTACAGCGGGGGCAAAAGTATGTGGTGCTTTCCAGAGTGTTTGAGGGGGTGTGAGAAATGGCAACTTTACCGGAAAATATCATTGATATTTCTCAGGGCGTTACGTTCATGGAATATCCGTCCAATACCTGGTATGTGAATCCGAAAACAAAGCGTATCTCTGGTATGGCAGACGGGTTTGCCGCTGTGAAACAGGCAGTGGAGATCCTTTTTTCCGTGGAGCGGTTCCTCTGGCAGATCTACAGTACCAACTTTGGCATGGAGTGGGAAGGTCTGGTGGGGCAGGACGCCCATTATGTGGCTTTGGAGATCCAGCGACGGGCAAAAGACGCCATCCGTGCAGATAGCCGCATGAAGGACATCACGGATTTTTCCTATGAGGTAAATGGGGACAGCTTGACAGTGGCGTTTACCGTGCAGACCGTATATGGCGCGGTTCCCCGGCAGATGACTGTGGAATTGTGAAATTTTGTGAAAAACCCCTTTTCTATATTCGCAAGTTATGATATGATGAAAAAAACAAGAAAGGGGCAAGTTTATGGGGAAATTTTGTAAAAAATGCGGAAAAGCAGTAGGAGAAACAGATCAATTCTGTCAAAGCTGCGGGGCAAAGCTGGATCAGGAAAAGCCAATGCAGACAGTGACCAGAGAAGAAGCCATTGCTTCCAAAACAAAGATGCCGAAAGGCTGTCTTATTGTATTGATTTTGGTGGTCATTGTTGGGCTGGGTAGCTGCGTGGCAATGATGGGCAGTTCTACCAAAGTGATGCGGGTGGATAAAATGTTTTTGGAAAGCTTGAATACGAGTATTGGTGCAGAGTGTACTTACACAATGTCAGATCATTTGGCATACTACGAAGAAGGTCTGCAGGAATATATCGGCAGCGGAAGCTTTACGACACCAGCTACAGGAGATCTGAAATATACCTACAATTATCGTGCAATTTGGAAAGATAATGAGGTTATCATCGTCAAAGCAAGTATATTTGACCCCGCAGGCGTACAGATATTAGATCATTATGACGGTGATGCAGAAGTGGAACATTTGGATTCCATAGGTCAAGCAAAATAAAAATAAAAACAGGCACTCACAGTTGTGGGTGCTTTTTTTATGCGGAAAAGGAGGGAACGGTTTGATCGATCTGAACAGCAAAACATACCAAAATTTGTTACAGACTATGCTGGGGCAGGTGCCAAAGGATTACGACAAACGGGAAGGCAGCATCATCCAGACAGCCATTGGCCCTGCGGCGTATGCCCTGGAGGCTTTTTATATGGTTCTGGATCAGGTGCAGCGCGCGGCTTACGTCCAGACAGCCGTAGGGGATTCTTTGGATCTGCTGGCAGTCATTGCGGGACTTTCCCGTTATCCGGCGTCAGCGGCTATCCGTCTGGGGAAGTTTTCCCAGCCGGTACCTTTGGGGGCGCGGTTTTCTACCATTAATGGGGCGGACAGCATCAATTTTGTGGTCAGCGGCACCACGGACGATCCCAATCAGTTTCAGTTGAAGGCGGAAACAGTGGGTGCCGTTGGCAATGCATACACAGGGAATATCCTTCCCATTACGTACCTGCCAGGATTGGAAACAGCAGTTATTGATGACATCCTCATTCCTGGGGATGATATGGAAACGGATGAAGATTTTCGGGAGCGGATCATTAACGCTTTGAATGAAAAGCCTTTCGCCGGCAATGTGGCAGCCTATCGACAGTTTATCAATGGATTGGACGGGGTAGGCGGCGTGCAGGTCTATCCTACATGGAACGGCGGCGGTACGGTGAAATGTTCCATCATTGGCGCAGACTTCGCCCCTGCCTCTGAAGTGCTTCTGGAAACGGTGCAGAACGCCGTTGACCCGCCAGTCCATCAGGGATTGGGCATCGGCATGGCACCCATTGGGGCACAGGTGACCATTACGGCACCGGAAGCTGTTACCATTCATGTCAGCGCAAACCTGACATTGGCTGCCGGTTACGAGATGGGGCAGGTGCAGAAGCCTGTGGAAGAAGCCATTGGGGCTTATCTGCTGCAGGTGCGAAAGGAATGGGCAACACCTACGGTTCCTGGCGGCGTGCAGTATCAGGCAAATGTATATCTTTCCAAGATCATTGCTGCCATCATCCAGGTGCCGGGTGTTGTCAATGCCACCGATGTGCAGCTGAACAATGAGGCACAGGATGTGATCCTGACACAGACAGGCACAGTGCAGCAGGTGCCCGAAGAAGGGACGGTGACCCTCCATGTGGGAACTTGATACGGATCTTTTGCAGTATGTGCCCCACTGGTTCCGGCAGATTCTGGATTTTCAGAAGATCTGCCAAACAGAAAGTGAGCAGATGGAAGCCCTTTCAGCTGCTATCCATGAAGTTGCAGACAATTTCTTTTTCCAGACCATGAACGAGGGCGCTGTTTCCATGTGGGAAAAGATTTTTGGCATTGTGCCCAATCCCCAGACGGAAACACTGGATTTTCGCAGACAGAGGGTGCTGAACCGCATTTCCATGCAGCCGCCCTTTGCCCTTGGGTTCCTATATCAGAAAATGGATCAGATCATTGGGAAGGGAAAATACGAAATTTATGTGGATTATCCGAATTATACATTATATATTCGCAGCAGTGCGGAAAACCAGTCTTATGCCACAGAGGTTTCCTATACTGTGGGCAGGATCAAGCCAGCTCACATCGTATTCATGAATCAGCCCCTTGTGGCAGATGGGATTACATTAGGGGAAACGGTCGCTCTGTCAACATTGCAGTGGCAGTACCGCCTTGGTACATGGGGATTGGGCTTGACGCCGTTTGTGGTAACAGAAGATAAGGAGGTGGTTGTGGTGCCATCAAACTACAGCATGAAACAGGAATTTTTGGACGATACAGCGGGAGCCATTCTGCCGAACATTGCCAGTGCAAGGGTCAATGGCAGTATTTCCATTTCTTCATTGGAAAAATCGGCAGTGGGAAATGTGGCACAGGTGCAGTATACGGTGACGGCAGAACAGACGAATCTTGTGACACAGTTAGAGTTATTGGACAGCGACGGGAATGTGCTGACAAGTTCTCCCGTATATGTGCCAGTGACGGAGTCGTCTATTTTTACACACAAAATACAGGTGGATGCAAAGGAGGAATGATGTATGACAAAATTACCAGCAGATTTGCCGGAAAATTGGACACAGGGACAGACCGTCAGCCCCAATGGGACAGAAGTGGGACTGACAGAACAGCATGGATATAACTATCTGATGAAACAGGTGAATGCTACCCAGAAGGAAGTCAATGGCATTCAGGATGCATTGCCGGATGTGGCGCAGCAGACGACAGTAGAGGAAATCAATCAGAAGATCGGCACGGAAGGGGACGCGGATACACAGCCTACCGTGTTTGGCAGGGTAGCAGAATTGAAAAAATTGATAGGAAATGTGGAAGAGGTGTTGTCACAATTATGAGTGTTGCAGATGGATTAAATAGAGTGTTGGATATACGAAATGGAATTCGTAGCAAAATGGTTGCTCTGGGGTTATCTGAAAATAGCGACAACTTTGAACAAGTAAAAACGTCAGTGGAAAACATTGTTGATAATACAAAAAAAACAGATACCGCTACAGCCATTCAAGGAACTTTTTCTTCTGGTCAAGTTGGGGCAATATTTGCAAAAGGCTTGAAGGGATATTCCAGTGAAGCATCTATGGTGAAAATTCCTGTTGCCAATCTTGCACCGGAGAATATAAAGGAAGGTGCTAATATCGGAGGAGTTGTCGGCACATCAACACCAAGCAGGAAATACGCTTTACAATATACTGCTGGGAGAAATAATAGTAGTAGCGATACATCAACTATTACAGACTCTCATGGTAACATTATAAGAATATCACAGACAGCAGAACCAAGAACAATACAAGTAGTTGGAGATTTATTATACATAGACTATGGAACAGTAAGTAGTGTATGGACATATATCGACTGTAAAGAACTTTGGAAAGATTATCCAGAAGCATGTGTGCAGATAACTGGTCAAAATCCTAAAATAGGCATAGGAGAAATCATAACATAACTTATCAAAGTATTTGAAACGGAATGATATTAGACTACTGTGTGAAAGGAAAATGAATATGGAAAAAGCAATCTATTATGAAAAAGCAGGAAGCCAGGTTGAGCGAGTACTGTCAATTGCAGACCCATCTATCATAGAGCACAATCCAACAGGATTGGAGTATATTTTGATTGATGATTATACAGAACCCCAAAAGTAGAAAATCCAGCGCTGGATGTTATTTACCCCATGTATGACACAGTTAAAGAAGAATTTCTATGGGTAGTTGTTAATTGCATGTATAGGCAGCAGAAGGAGTTCTGGAAATTAAAAATCTACGAGCGCAGGTTGAATCACTAAAAAGTGAAAACTAGGAATTGACAAAAACTATAAGCATTTTGTTGACAGAAAGTGAAGGAGCATGAAGGACTTAAAAGAAATTGCAAGACAGGCGCATAGAACTATGCAGATTTTCGCACAGGCACAAACAGATGAAAGTACGATGATGGAAATTGCAGATTTGTATCCGTCATGGGTAAGTCATGTAAAAAGTAAGAAGGAGTATGAAGCAGGAACTATTTGCTCTTATGGTACCACAGAAGACGGAAAGACGCAGTTGCAAAGTTTTGTTTCTGCTTATACGCCAGATAAAACATATCTACCTGACACAGACCAAACACATTATAAGAAAATTGGGGTTAGCGAGGGAGGAATTCAAATCTGGTCACAGCCTTTAGGGGCAACAGATGCATACAAAAAAAGGAGATAAAGTTTCACACAAAGGGAAGATATGGGTTTCTGATATTGAAAACAATGTTTGGGAACCTGGTGTATATGGATGGAGTGAGGCGTAGGCTTAATAAAGAGGTAAAGGATATGGATACAGAAACCTTTTTGACAATGATTGCCGTTATGACAGGCGTTGGCTTTTTATGGGCGATGATTTATAAATTGGTACAATGGCTGGAACGGCAAAAGGAGCAGGACAAAGAGATACAGAAAGTGATTTCTTTTGATACGTTTTCCGGTTGGGTGGATGAAGCACTGGAACAGATGCGGGGGATGTTGGAACAAAATCAGGATCTCCAGAAATATGTTGGGACCCATTGAGAGTTATTTTCTGAAAGAATGAAGCAGGGGCGAAAACCCCTGCTTTTTCATATATTTGGGACAGAGGAGGAAGAATGCATGACGGGACAGGAATTGGCGGCATTTGCCAAAAGTAAATTGG
>CATZIM010000124.1 GCA_958420075.1 uncultured Clostridia bacterium
ATTCACATCAGCGAAGGCAGCCCCCTCTGCTTCCGCCCCCTTTCCGTGCAGGTTTCGCCACAAATGCAGCTGATCTGGAAAAAATATCAGACATTTACAAAGGCTTCGCAAAAATTTCTGGAAACCCTGCGGGCATCTATGTCCCTTTGACAACATACAAAAAAGGCCTTCTGATAGACAGAAAGCCTTTTTCTTTTCTAATTATTTTTTGAAAGGTTTATATTCCACATCCAGACCGAAATGTTTGGGGCCGAAGCATGCCAGACCTTCCGGTGTTGTCCAGATTTCAGGAGAAGGCAGCGCCAGAACTGTCATTTTCTGACCAATGCCGAAATTGGGAGATGTAAGAGGATTGCCGTCTTCGCCAATCATGCAGATCAGATCAGGTGCAACCACATCTACTTCACCATTGCGGTAAGAAATGATATTTTCATTCTTCAGCCAGATTTTGTACTGTTCACCAGCATATTCCCCTTCGCCTGCCAGATGGATTTCACCGAAGTTGAAGCCATCTCTTGTTTCCCAAGGGAAATCTGTGACTGCGCCTTTGAACAGGATTTTGCCTTCTTTTGCGTCAGCGATAGCTTCTGCCACATCTGCGCCTTTTTCTTTTGCTTCTCTCAGAACCTGACCGATTTCCTGTGCGTAAGTGATCATATCAGGAATCAGGGATTCTTTGATGACTTTGCCCACGTTGGCATGGTCAGCAACACCAACCATGTTGTCGCTGGCAACAGCAATGGCTCTAACGATATCTTCCGCTCTCAGGTCATTCTGTACGTTCTGGATAACGATCTTTTCGCCGAAACGAGTTGCTACGCCCATAGGATAAATGGGCACGCCTTTTACATAGTATGTAGAATGCTGCAGTTCGGGCACAGATCTGCCGGCAGGGTCAGCATCCAGCAGAGGCACGCCTTTTTCCAGTGCCGCATGAAGAGCTTCGGCTGTGTTTGCGCCACCCAGTTCTGTGGAACCTACGGCATAGATTTTTTTGCCCAATGCTTCTTCCAGTGCTTCCATTGCCAGAACAGAAGGCACCACTTCGGAAACTTCCAAATCTTTGAATTTGGGATTCAAACCAGTTGCGGAAGGTGCGCCGCAGCCATAAGGTGTTACCACATATTCATCATCGGGCAGTTCGTCCAGACTGATAAGCTGCAGCACTTCGTCATTGTCAAAATGCTTCTGCATCATTGCCAGACCTTCTTCCAGAGGGCCGCCACCGCCAGTGCCCAGTACAGCACAGCCGTACAAAATATCTATCATATCCTGTTTTTTCAATTCTCTCATGTTACTACATCCTTTCTTTTTTTACTGTTCACAAATGCCGTCTCTTGAAGTGGAAGGCATGAATTTTTCTAAAATAAGATAAACGATTCCGCCGATGAGAATGCCGGAGAATTCAACTTTCACAAGGAAATATGCACAAAGTGCACCGATGAACCAGGAAATCACACCACACCAGTTCACGCCATCCACAGGTCTGAAATTCTCTTTTTTGCCTTTGCCTACAATCCAGTAATCGGCAATGATGACGCCGCCAATGGGACAAACCACATAAGAAAGCAGGCTCAGCACACCTTCAATATGGGACAGCACACCAATGTTGCACAGAATGATGCCCAGAATACCAGCTATGAGAGTGGCTTCCCGTCTTTTATTATCTTTCAGCTTGAACGCCATAACGATGTTCAGTCCGCCGCTGTAAGCATTGGTGGAATTGGTTGTCCATGTGGAAATAATCATAGCCGCAATGCCGAAGAGAGGCAGTCCAACGTCAATCAATACCATGCTGATGTCATATTCGCCGGAAATTTTTGTCAGCAGGATACCCATAATCAGTGTGATAACCCCCATGGGGAATACACCGTAGAATACAGATTTCACTGTATCTTTTCTGCTCTTCTGGAATCTGGTATAGTCCGCTGCGTTAATGGTTCCCACTGCTGTAAAGTTAAAGGACAATGCTACACCGCCCATAAAACTCATAGTCTGCACAGTTTCTGTTTCCAGACCCTGTCTACCGTAAATCTTGAACGCCAGATACAAACCAAAAAGCATAATAATCATCAACAGTGGAATGGAAATCTTGTCCAGTTTTTCCAATGCTGACATACCGTAAACAGCAGTGAGCAGCATGATAAGGCCCCAAACGGTATTGGATACCACAACGGGAACGTAAATCCCCGTCATTGCCCGCAAACCATTGGTAAAGGCTTCCCCACAGACACCATTCTGGATACCAAACCAGCCAATCAAATTGACGGCAAAAATGATGCTGACAATAAATCTTGCACCTTTTTTCCCGAAACCGGCTTCACATGCTGTGCAGGAAGGCACGCCAAGGTCACAGCCCATCATGCCTGTAACGACCATACCGATGACAACCACCAGATAGCCCAAAGAGCCGGAAATGATGGCAGGCCAGATAGGCATAGCCTCTGCCAGCATGGCACCCAGCAAAAATGCCGGTACGCAGACACAGATACCTGCCTGCACAAATGCCAGAGAAATCCAGTCTTTTCGCTGTTCAGCGGGAATCACCTGCAATGCGGTGGTTTCTTTCTGATTTTCTTTTATTTTTTTGTCTTTTGTGATTGTTTCTTTTTCCATAGCCCTCTTTTGTCTGATTCCTTTCTTTGTTTTTCTATATGTTATCATGTTCTCATTCATTTGACTTTGTGCACGCAGGAAAAAACGATACATATTCTTTATGCACATGCACAAAAAAGGTTGTTGTCCTTACTGTTTCATAGTATAATAACAGAAAATTTTTGTGCAAGGAGCATTTTTTATGAGTATCACCATTCGAGATTGTCTGAACCTGCCCTCTTTCAGTTTCGGAAATGTTGTGGCAGGCAAAAACGGTCTGGACAAAATTGTATCCTCCGTTTCTGTCATGGAGTTTTTCTCCCTTTCCGACTTTGATGTATTCACACCAAATGAGCTTATCATTTCCGCTTTTTACGCCATCAAAGACGATGTGGAAAAGCAGTGTGAAGCCCTGAAAGAACTGGCGGACACCGGTGCCATTGCGTTGGTGCTGTTTTACGTGGGCGCCGTCATACCGGAAATTGATGAAAAAGTCATCAATCTGGCGGATAAGCTGGAACTGCCTCTCATTGAGCTGCGTTCCGAAAATTATTCTATCAAATACAGCGACATCATCACAGATGTGATGACTGCCATCATACAAGACCAGAACGCCTCTCAGGACTTTATCGACACCACGAAAAAACGGCTGGAACAGCTGCCCTTTGAAGTCCGCACCATGGAAAACCTGCTGAACATCATTTCCAACCATTATAAATGCAATCTGCTGCTGACTGGCGCTTCACAGCTTTATTTCCAGTCACAGTACCGCCCCACCTATATCAGCGGCGATTCTGACTTTTTCTATGAACAATTTCATAATGCGCCTACCGGCTATTGGGAGAAAACGTTGATGGTACAGGACAAAACCGTACATATCTACAAAATGGACTTTTCCTACGCCTCCAACATCCGCATGACAATGTATGCTTCCTGTCACAACACGGTTTTGGACGAGAATATCCTGCATAATATGTGCACCTGTACTCTGTTCTTTTCTACCCTTTGGGGATACTCTCTGGATTTGTCATCGCCGGAAACACTGCTTTCTCTGATTTTCAAAACAGAAACCGGTGCCGCAAACCGATATCTCAGTGCGGCAGGCATTCCCTTTTCCCGCATTGCCAACCTCATCATCGTTTCTCCCGGCGGCGGCGATATTCAGGAACTGAAGGCGCACCTGCTGGCATTTTTCTATGATTACAAGAAGTACTTTCTGGAAGATATCATCGATAACCAGATTGTCATTCTTTCGGCTTTTGACCTGACAAACAGCATGGATGCCGCGCTATTTGAGGAATTGTGGCGTTATACAGATAAATTCGATCCCAAAGCCACATTCTTTATGAACGAGGGCAGCAAAGACATTGCCGCTCTGAAAAGAACCTATATGGATTTCCGCAAAAGCCTGCCCGCATTATACAAAATCTTCCAAAACCGCAGAAACTGGGATACCCATGACATTATGCTTTCTCAGGAAATCATCGCACTGGCAGAAACGGAAAACAAGCGTACCAAATATCTTTCCAATCTGGCAGAAATACTGAAGCAAGACAGCGATGACCTGCTGACCACACTAGGGGTCTATATGATTGACTGCGACAGCAAACTGAATCTCACAGCCCAGACCCTTTTCCTTCATCGCAATACCGTCACATACCGCCTGAATAAAGTCCGCCAGCTGACCAACACCAACTTCACACTGATGCCTGCCGCCTACGACTTTTATATGGCTTTGGCATTATGGCGGTATCAGAAAATGGATGGCTGATAAAAAGAAAACACCTCATACCTGAAACAAAAGGTATATGAGGTGTTTTTTCTTTGAGAAATCTTAACGCAAAGGATATTTTACTGCTTCCTGGATGCCGTCTGCGATTGCCTGCGCCACCTGATCCTGATAAGCGGGATTAGAAATCTTCAGCGCATCCCCTGTATTGGTAATGAAAATCACTTCCACAATGGCTGACGGAACAGTGGTACGATTCAATATCAAAAGATCTGTCCGCAGTTTTACGCCACGGTTCGTATTGCCAGTACCGGAAATCATGCTTGCCTGCAAGATTTCTGCCAGCTGTTTACTGGTTAATCTGGAACTGCTGTCATTGGCATGAACCTGATACAGCGTTTCTGTACCGTTGGCTGTTTCCGGGCCAGAGTTTATATGAATGGAAACCATCAGGTCTGCAATGTCATTGGCTGTTTGCGCTCTTGTGCTGTTTTCTGGATAAACATCGCTGTCTCTGGTCATATAAACCTTGATGCCGCTGCCCTGCAATTCCTGTTCAATCTTCTGAGCAATGGTCAGGGTCAGATTCTTTTCCTGCATACCATTTCCACTGGTACCCGGGTCTTTGCCCCCATGTCCCGCATCCAGCAGCAATACTTTGTCATAGACCTCTTTGGGATTTTTCACCCGGATGGCATAGCTGTTCCCTTCATCAGTCACTTCATATGCGCTGATGCGGTTCTGCTTGAAACGGAATGTGGTGCTGCCGCCCTTTGTGGACACTTCGATATTTTCCACCACCGTTCCTTTCACATCATATGTACCATAGCCGTAATCGCTTTCATAATCTCCCGGCAATGTCACGTCAAAATATCCATCCAGATAATGATCTTCCATTTTCACGCTTCCTGTATCTATTTTATCTTTTTTGTCCAGATAAAGCACATTGGCGTTTTTGTCGTAACGCATGTTTTTCAATGTCGTCGGATAGATTTCCAGAATCAGATTCTGGTTTTCTTCCCGATAACTGTATTGCACCAAATCTTCTACAGAAAATACCATCTCTACCACATTTCCTTTGGATGTATCCACTTTTCCATCCAAAACATACTGGAGGTCAGCTGTATTAATTTTGTCACTCAAATTGGACTGGCAATTAGGGATGGTCACAATAATCTTCTGAGGGTCAGCCGTCATGGCAACACTGGCTCCAAAAGAGCCTGTCCCACCGATGGTGATGATGTCTTTATTCTGGCTGTGAACAGCGGAAATCTTGTCCACCGTTGTTTTACCAAAAGAAATGGTGATATTTTTCTTGTCTGCACTCTGTTTTACTTCATAGTCCTTTTTCCCACTCAAATCAAATACGACACGGGTAAAGGAATCACCATTATTTTCATGGGTTGCCGTGCGAATCCCTGTGACGATATCACTGTTTGTTTTTGTGATTTCACCGGGAAGACTGCTTTTTGCGCCATAAAAATCCAAAACAATCTTCTGGTCGTCCACGAAAGTCTTTTCATACCGTGCTATTGGCGCATCTGCCTGAATGGTAAATGTCTGGTCTGCATCTTTCGCAGATGGTGTCT
>CATZIM010000125.1 GCA_958420075.1 uncultured Clostridia bacterium
TGTTTCCTTTGCAATTCTTACCACACGGTCATTGGTAAATTTCCGTACTTCCGGCAGGAAACTGCGGGTAGTGCCTTCCAGCACTGCATGTTCTGCTACGATGTTGTACTGAGTGCCTGCCTGTAATTTGCCAACACCAACCACAACAGTTTCCAGAGGGTCTGTATTTCTGGAAACGATGGTCTGTAACTGCACAACGATCTGAGATGCAATATACAGAGCATCTACCCCCAGCTGTGGTGTGGAAACGTGAGCGCCTTTGCCATGAATCTGAATTTTAAAATAGTCACAGCTTGCGTTCTGCGGGCCAGCTGTCAGGGAAATTTTTCCGCTGTCCAAATGGCTTGTCACATGAGCACCAAATACACGGGTCACACCATCCAGCAGACCTGCCTGAACAAACTGTCTGGCACCCTGACCAATTTCTTCTGCCTGCTGGAAGAACAGGCGCACCTGACCGGAAAATTCATTTTCTTTTGCTTTCAGAATTTTTGCAGCTGTCAGCAATGTTGCTGTATGGGCATCATGGCCGCAGGCATGGCAAACACCTGCATTCTGAGAATGATAAGGCACTTCTTTCAGGTCTTCCATGGCCAGAGCGTCAATATCCGCTCTCAGGGCAACGGTTACACCGTCCCCTGCTTTCTTCCCATCAATCCAGCCGTAAACGCCTGTTTCTCCAATGCGTTTGTGAGGAATTCCCATACTGTCCAGTTCCCCTTCAATTTTCTTGCAGGTTTCATATTCCTGCAAACTTACTTCCGGGTGTGCGTGAAAATGCCGCCGCAAATCTGTCAAATATGCTTTTTCAGCTAATACATAAGGTTTTACTGTCATATTTTTTCATCCTTTCCTGCCCTTCAAAGAAAACAGGTCGGGCTTTCCGACCTGCTCTTGTGTTCTTTGGGATTATTCTGCACCTTCCCATGCGCATACAAATGCGCCCTGGTATTCGTCTTCAATGGTTTTCTGTACTTCTGGTGTCTGGTATGCTTCTACGATTTTTTTGTACACTTCGTTGTCTTTATCTTCTGTACGAGCAACAATCACGTTTACCAGATCAGGTACTGCTGCATTTGTTTCAGGGTTTACATCTTCTACAAAGATGGTATCTGTCACAGGGTTCAGACCTGCTGTGAAAGCATTGCCGCCGTTGATGATGGCTGCTGTGCAGTCAGGCAGCAGATTTGCCAGTGTTGCGGATTCTGCTTCCATAATTTCGATCTGTTTGTTGTATTTGGTGATGTCTGCTTTTGTGGGAACAACGCCTTTTGCAGGGTCACATTCGATGATTCCAGCTGCTTCCAGCAGTTTCAGCGCACGGCCGCCGTTTGTCAAATCGCTGGGGATCGCGATAACGTCACCGTCTTTGATCTCTTCAATGGAAGAAATCTTGTCTTTGTTGTTGTAGATGCCCAAAGGTGCGATGATGGTATCGCCGATGTCTACAATGTCATAACCTTTCTGCTGAATGTCGTTTGCCAGGAATGCTTTATGCTGGAACGCGTTCAGGTCGATTTCACCGTCATTCAGGGCACGGTTGGGTGCTGCGTAGTCTGTGAATTTCACCAGTTCCACTTGAATGCCGTCATCTGCCAGCAGTTCGTTGATGGTATCCCACTGGGCGTTGTATTCCCCAACCACACCAACTTTTACAACAGTGGTTTCGCCGCTGTCTGCTGTTGCTTCCTGTGTGTCTGCACTGCCGCCGCAAGCGGTCAGAGATACTGTTGCTACTGTTGCCAAAGCTGCTGCAATCCATTTTTTCGCATTTTTCTTCATAGTTTTCTACTCCCTTTCTTTTCTCAAAATATTATTTATGTTCTATATCCTTAAAATAGTTTCCCATTTCAAAGCAACGATTAATGTGTGGTTCTCCGAATGATAAGATTGCCCACACCCTGAATCACACTGATGATAATCAGAATGATGATAACAGTTACCCAGATCATGTCACGATAACCCATCTGGTAGCCGTAACGGATGGCAAAGTCCCCCAGACCGCCGGCACCGATAGCACCAGCCATAGCTGTGATACCGATGAGGCTGACAAATGTAATCATGGTCACACGAGTAATACCGGGGATGCTTTCTTTCAGATATACACTGAAAATGATTTCCAGTGGAGAAAATCCCATGGAAGCGCTGGCTTCCACCAGACCGTAGTCCACATCTGCCAGTACGGATTCAATCTGTCTGGCAAAGAATGGAACTGTTCCCGCAATCAGTGCCACATAAGAACCGGTAACGCCGGAACCTGTTCCCACCAGGGCACGGCTTACAGGAATCAGCAACACCATCAGGATAATAAAGGGGATGGAACGAATCACGTCGATGATCTTATCCAGAATTTTATACAATACCGGATTTGCCATGATGCCGTCGCTTTTGGTAACGATGAGCAGTACCCCCAGAAATAAACCCAATACAAAGGCAATGACACCAGAGATAATCAGCATCTGGAAGGTCTGCCCGATACATTTTACAAGTTCCGAACCCAGGGCTTCCAGATTCGGTGCGATTTGATATAAGATATTCATGCCTTAATGACCTCCAGTTCTACTTTTCTTTCTTCGATATATGCCAATGCTTTTTCCATGTTTTCCGGTTTTCCGCTGAGGGTCACCACCAGTTTCCCGATGGTCTTGCCTTTGAGAATGTCAATGTTGCCGTAAATGATATTGGCTTTTACATCAAAGGCTTCTGCCAGATAAGAAATCACCGGCTCCCCTGCGTTATTGGCGGAATAGGTCATCATCACCATTTTTTCGCCTTCCTGCAGTTTTGTCAGGTCGTTGCCCTGTTCGATGAGTTCATAAATCTTATCCACATTGCCGGCGGTGCTGATGAAGTCTTTGGTAACTTTTTCTCTGGGATGAACGAATACATCCTCTGTTGCGCCTTCTTCTACCACACGTCCCAACTCCATGATGGCTACCCGGTCGCAAATATCTTTGACCACTGCCATTTCATGGGTGATGACCACAATGGTGATGCCCAGTTTTTCATTGACCTGTTTCAGCAGGTGCAAAATGGATTTTGTAGTCTGTGGGTCAAGTGCGCTGGTAGCTTCGTCACACAGCAGCACTTTAGGGTCATTGGCCAATGCTCTGGCAATGGCAACTCTCTGTTTCTGACCACCGGAAAGCTGGGAGGGATAAGCGTCTTTTTTATCAGACAGCCCAACCAATTCCAGCAGCGATAAAATTTTCTTGTGTTTTTCTTCTTTGGACAAATTGCTTTTCTTCAGTGGAAACGCGATGTTGTCATATACGGTTCTGGAACGAAGCAGATTGAAATGCTGGAAGATCATACCAATCTTTCTGCGTACTTCCCGCAGCCGTTTTTCATCCAGCTTTGTCAGTTCTGTACCGTCTACAGTCACAGTACCTTCTGTAGGACGTTCCAACAGGTTGATGCATCGTACCAGTGTGGATTTTCCGGCACCGGAAAACCCGATGATACCAAAAATCTCACCCTGTTCAATATTCAAACTTACCTCCCTTACGGCGTGGACTTCTCCGCTGCCGGTGCGGAAGGTTTTGCTTACCTTCTCCAACTTTATCATGTGTATTTTCTCCTTTCGGCAATAAAAAAAGCTTCCGTCCTATTGCATATTCATGCACATTAGGACGAAAGCATTATTTCGTGGTACCACCTAAATTCATCCGCTCCTCACGAAGCAGACCTCAACAAGTACGCCTGCAAAATAACAGGTTATACTCTGGCACTGTAACGGGTGCACCCGTTGTGATCTAACCCAACCGGCTCGACCATACGACTCCAAGACCATCTTCATCAACATATCCCTGCTTCCTTCCCACCAATCGGAAACTCTCTGAAAGGTATTCTGCCAACTACTCTTCTCTTCCACGTCTTTGCTCTTTTAAAAAGTTGTTCCTATTGTAATTCCGTTTTTTTCTTTTGTCAATGGTTTTTTATTATTTTTTCACATGTTTTTTTATTCAGCCAACGCGAGATTTCATTCAAGCCTGCATTTCTGCCGTTTCCATGATCTGGTATTCCGCATTCCCCAGCAGATCTCTTTTGCCATAATCAAAGAGTACCGCTTTCTGTTTCTCATCACCGAAAACTTCCAGATGGGTCTGGCGAAGGGCTTCCTTATTGCTCTTGTAATGGGGCAGACATTTCTGCCACAAATCAGGATTGCCGTAGAAAGCAAATACCTTGTCATGCCACTGTTCTTCGTTGGTCACTGTCAGCCATGCAGGCAGTTTTTTGGGCTTTTCATGGAGAGCAATGTCAAACTTCATTTCCCATTGCAATTTTCGTTTTTCTACCTTGGGATTTTGTTCCACAAACCGCCATAACACATCGAAGAGCCCCATTTTAGACAACCCCAGATAATGATAATTCTCCCCTACCCAAAACTGGGACAGCGCCTCAAAAAAGGCAAAGGGACTTTCATATAAAGGCACCAGATATGCAAGGGTATGGAGGAAACGTCCGCTGTTGTAATAAGTTTCCACCATTTCTTCCACATATTTCAGCCGCAGCGTATCAGCATAAGGCAATTCATGGGTGGTCAGCACTTCATAAGGTGCTGTGTCGTGATAAACGATTTCAAACTCCTTCTGTTTCTGATGGAGCATAGAACCTTTCAGTACCTTCAGAAATCCCAGCTGTAACTGTTCCGGATGAAGGGCATAAACATCATTGAAAGAACGCCCGAAGGAATCATAATCTTCATAAGGCAGACCTGCAATCAAATCCAAATGTTGATGGATATTTCCGCCATCTTTGATCTGCTGCACAATCTCCGACAAAGCCGCAAAATCCACATTACGATTGATGGCACGAATGGTCTGAGGATTGGTAGACTGGACACCGATTTCAAACTGGAACAACCCTTTCCGCACCGTTTTCAGGAAATCAATGGTTTCCTGATCGATCAAATCCGCTGTAATTTCAAAGTGGAAATTGGTGACACCGTTGTCATGTTCATGGAGATATTTCCAGATGGCCATGGCATGACTTTTTCTACAGTTAAATGTACGGTCGATGAATTTCACCTGGGGCACATTCTTGTCCAAAAATTTCTGCAAATCCGGCAGCACCTTATCTAACGGCACAAAGCGTACGCCATTTTCCACAGAAGACAGGCAGTATCCGCAATGATAAGGGCATCCTCTGGAAGATTCGTAATAAATGATCTGATTCTGCACATCACTGAAATCATCTTCATAAGGAAATGGCAAAAGCGCCAAATCCATAGGATGCATCTGAGGTGTGGAAAAAATCTCCCCATTCTGCCGATAGGTCAGGCTTTCGATTTCTCCCAACGTTGCGGGATTTCCTGCATCCAGATGTTCCAGATATTTTGTGAAAACAAGTTCTCCTTCCCCACGCATAACAAAATCCACCGCCGGATTTTCCCCCAGGAAAGTTTCACTTTCGTAGCTTACTTCCGGGCCGCCAAAGCCAATGACACAGTCTGGCATGATCTTTTTCAGAATAGGACAAAGCTGCCGCAGCATCTCCACATTCCATATATAGCAAGAAAACAGCACCACATCAGGCTGTTTGCGGAACAGTTCCTCCGCAATGAAATCCAGCCGCTGATTGATGGTAAATTCCATGGTCTCCACATGATGTTTCTGGTTATTATCCTGAAAACGGGACAGATAACGCAATGCCAGATTGGAATGAATATATTTTGCGTTCAGCGCCGCTAAAATGACTTTTTTCAAAGATATTCCTCTTTTCTTTCCGATTTTTCTTCCATTCTAAGACAAAACCAGTCAAATGGCAAATGAAAAGCCAGTTTCTTCTTTATATAATAGACAAAGACTGCCAATCTACCAGAGTATCTTCCATCTGAAAGCATCAGCTTTATTCATTTGTCATACAAAATCCCCCCATATGATGCATCTATAATCTT
>CATZIM010000126.1 GCA_958420075.1 uncultured Clostridia bacterium
TCCGCAAAATTATTTATCAGAAAGAAAAATAAGAAAAAGCTGGAATCCTTGCAATAGTATGGGTTCCAGCTTTTTTTGTACCCAAAACACTGCCGAAGCGTTTGGTGGATTGCGGCAAAAGGGCAGGACTTTGTACAATCAAGCCAGAAGGAGGCGATTGTATGAAGATCACCAAAGATGCCATGTATCCTCGTCTTGACGATACATGGACGATTTATCTGAAAAATGCCATCACGAACCCTGCTATTTCCGTTGGGGATTATACCATGTATCATGACTTTGTCCATGACCCCAGAGAATTTGAAAAGCATAACGTCCTCTACCAATATCCCATCAATGGGGATAGGCTGAAAATTGGGAAATTCTGCTCCATTGCCTGCGGGGCAAAGTTCCTGTTCAACAGTGCCAATCATGCTTTGGGTTCTCTGTCTACTTATCCATTCCCCATATTTGCCGATGCTTGGGGGCTGGATTGGAAGCGGGTTACAGAGGCATGGGACAACAAAGGGGATATTACCATCGGCAATGATGTGTGGATTGGCTACGAAGCCGTCATACTGGCAGGGGTCACCATTGGAGATGGCGCCATCATTGGCACAAGGGCAGTAGTCACTAAAGATGTGCCGCCTTATACCATTGTGGGCGGTGTGCCTGCAAAGCCCATCCGCAAACGGTTTTCCGAGGAAACCATTGCCGCTTTGGAGGAAATGCGCTGGTGGGATTGGGAAGAAGAAAAAATTGCCCGTCATGTCTGGGATATTCAGGCGGGAGATGTGGAAAAACTGAAAAAAGCATGATAGAAGTGCAATGAAAATAGAATAGCCGGATTCCTTTGCGTTTCAAGGAGTCCGGCTATTTTTGTTTTTGATGATGCAGCCCATCAAAGGAGGCTGTTTTATCTGTTCACCATAAGTTTTTTCAGAGCGGCGTTGAGGCCGTCAATGCTCAAGTCGTACATATCAAAATCCTTGCGGATGATGTCGTAGGTCTTTGCCCACCAGCCGCCCCAGTAAGGACGTTCCGAAGGGTTCAGCCATACCAGATGGGGATATTTTTCCCGGAATCTGGTGAGCCATTCAATGCCGGTGATGTTGTCACGGGCACCGTAATTGTAATAGCTGGGGTCAAGCAGCTCGGAAGGCTCCATCTGGGCATCGCCAACGATGATGACCTTGTATTCGCTGCTGAGATTTTTCAGAATCCATTCTGTAGGGACCACAGATTTTGGACGCAGCTGTGGGTCTGTATAGATTTTGGAATAGATACAGTTGTGGAAATAGAACACCTGCAAGTCCTTGAAGTGGTTGGACTTGCTCACTGCCTGGAACAACATGGAGCACAAACGGCTGTAATAGTCCATGGAACCGCCGCTGTCCATGAGCAGCAATACTTTGACGGTGTTCTTTCGGGGACGATCGTAAACCACTTTCAGTTTCCCTGCATTGTCACAGGTTTCCCGAATGGTGCCGTCAATGTCAAATTCTGTTTTGGCTTCCTCGGCCTTGGCGGAAAACTGCCGCAGTCTGCGGAAAGCCATCTGGAACTGACGGGTATCCAGTGTGTTGTCCTGACGGAAATCGCGGAATTTCCGTTCGCTGGCAACCTGAAAAGCGCGACGTTTGCCGCCTTCGCCACCCACACGGATGCCTCTGGGGCTAAAGCCGCTGTTGCCGAATACGGAAACACCGCCGGTACCTACCCAGTAACTGCCGCCGTTGTGTTCTTCCTTCTGTTCTTCCAGTCGTTCCAAAAACATTTTCTGGATTTCCGCCTGAGAAATCCATTCATTCTGCATGGCACGCTCCATGTCGAACTGGTCGCCGGGTTTTTCCTTGGGATTTGTGAGCCAGTCCATGAGTTCTTTGGGCAGCTCCCCTTCAAATTCCACGCCTTTGAAAAATTCCAGAAAGGCGCCGTCGAATTTGTCAAAATCCGCTTCGCTTTTCACCAGCACACTGCGGCACAGATAGTAAAATCCCGTGAAAGAGGACTGGTGCAGACCTTTGTCCAGAGCTTCCATGAGGGTCATCCATTCATTCATGGATACCTTCAGCCCTCTGGAGCGCAGTAAATAGAAAAATGCCGTAAACATGGGATCACCTGCTTATCGTAAATAGCGGTTCAGTACATCGATGTCTTCGTTCTTTTTCAGCAGAACCCCTGCAAAGGGAACTTCCTGACGGATTCTGTCTACGTCAACGCCGCCCAGCTGCAGGGCACGAATCCAGTCGATGACTTCGGATGTGCTGGGTTTTTTCTGAATCTGGTACAGACCACGGATCCAGTAGAATGTTTCCAGTACCTGTTCCAGCAGATGTTCTTCCACTTTGTCAAAGTGTACTTTGATGATTTCTTCCATCTGTTCCGCATCGGGGAATTCGATGTAGTGGAAGATGCAGCGGCGCAGGAACGCGTCAGGCAGTTCTTTTTCTGCGTTGGATGTGATGATCACGATGGGACGCTGTTTTGCCTTTACGGTTTCCTTTGTTTCGGGAATGTAGAATTCCATTTTATCCAGCTCCCACAGCAGGTCGTTGGGGAATTCCAGATCGGCTTTGTCGATTTCGTCGATGAGGAGGATCACCTGCTCGTCAGAGGAGAAAGCTTCGCCCAGCTTGCCCATTTTTACATATTTTGCGATGTCGTCTACGCCTTCGTTGCCGAACTGGCTGTCATACAGACGCTGTACCACGTCATAAACGTACAGACCGTCCTGGGCTTTTGTGGTGGATTTGATGTTCCAGATCACCAGTTTTTTGCCCAGTGCTTCGGAAATGGCTTCCGCCAGCATGGTTTTGCCTGTGCCGGGCTCCCCTTTGATCAGCAGGGGTTTTTGCAGCGCCATGGCAATATTGACAGAACGCATGAGTTCTTCACTTGCGACATAATTTTTGCTTCCTTGAAATGTTGCGGACATGAAATATCACCTTTCCTAGATAGATTATGGGTTATATTGTAAGAGAGCAGTACAGACCTTGTCAAGAAAAAAGCCCGTTATATCGGGCAAATCAGGGTTTTTCACAGAAAAAAGGAGGGCTTTTTTGAAAATTCTGCGCAAAACAGAAAAAGCCGATATTGTATGTATTTCCATACAATTCCGGCTTTTTTGTCTGTCAGATTGTGAATTGTTTCAGCGTACATCCAGCCCAGCCAATTTTGCCATTTCCAAAATGGACTGTTTGGATACTTTTTTGCCTTTGTAATCAATGAGGTCATCCATGCTGCCTGTGAAAATATCGGCAGGTTCATATTTTTTCAAAATGATGGTGTTTTCTTCTACGAAGATCTCCAGGGAGTCTTTGATTTCGATTCCCATGTTTCGACGCAGTTCGATGGGCAAAACCACTCTTCCCAGTTCGTCTACTTTACGAACGATGCCTGTTGATTTCATCTGATTTCCTCCCTGTAAGACCAGTTGGTCTGATTTTTCTTAACAGAATATTAACACAGATCCATGCAAAATACAACAAAAATATCTTCGTTTCACCCAATTTTTGGAAAAAAGGGATAGTTTTTCCCGCCCGTGCATAGATGTGAAAGAAGGGAAGGAGGGGAAAAACATGCTGAATGTGATCTGGGGATTTTTCCTCATAGGAGGTATTTTGACGGGGGCGTTTCTGGGACGGATGGATCTGGTGACAAACGCAGTCATTGACGGCGGCAGGAATGCCGTGGAGCTTGCCTTTACCATGGCTGGGGTGGTGGCAGTCTGGTCAGGCATCTTGAAAATCGCCGAAAAAGGCGGCATGATTGACGCGCTGGCGGAAAAAATGGAGCCATTTCTGGATTTTCTGTTTCCTGAGGTGCCAAGGGGACATGCCGCAAGGCGGTATATTTCCGCCAATTTTGCCGCAAACTTTCTGGGACTTGGCTGGGCAGCCACGCCGGCAGGGCTTCTTGCCATGGAGGAACTGGCGAAACTCAACGGCAAAACAGGACGTGCCAGCAATGCCATGTGTATGTTTCTGGTGGTGAATATGTCCTCTTTGCAGCTGGTGACAGTGAATATCCTTGCCTATCGGGCGGAATATGGCTCGGCGGCTCCGGCGGAAATCATGGGGGCAGGCATAGCTGCAACCCTTGGCACCACCCTTGTGGGAATTCTGCTGGCAAAGATACTGGAAGGGAGGGGAAAACATTGCGATTTCTGATGGTGCTTTCGGACTTCATCATTCCTGTGACGGTATTGTTCATTGTGGTTTTCGGCTCTCTCAAACGGGTGAATCTCTATGAAACCTTTCTGGAAGGGGCGAAAGAAGGCTTACATACGGTGGTGAATATCCTGCCAACCCTGCTGGGGCTTATGGTGGCAGTGGAAGTGCTCCGGGCAGGGGGACTGCTGGAGCTTTTGACAAAACTGCTGGCGCCGCTGGAGCATCTGGTGGGATTTCCCGCCGAATTGGCGCCCCTCACATTGGTGCGGCTGGTGTCCTCCTCGGCGGCAGTGGGGCTTCTGACGGAAATTTTTGCGGCTTATGGCCCGGACTCTTTTTTGGGGCGTTCCGCTTCGGTGATGATGTACTGCACGGAAACGGTGTTTTATACCATGAGCCTGTACTTCCTTTCTGTGGGCATTACAAAAACAAGACATACCCTGTTTTGTGCTCTTGCGGCAAACTTCGCGGGGGTAGCTCTGTCTCTCTTTCTGGTGGGGCAGCTTTTCGGTGCAGGCTGAAAAACAGGTTTGAAAAAATCCCTCTGGTGTTTTATAATAAAAATATCTATGTGCAAAAAACCTTGCAAAAGAGGGAAGGGACAGACATGAAGAAACACTTACTCTGCGCGGTGGTCATGGCGGCGCTGACCCTTTCTGCCTGTGGGCAGGAAGAAGCGGTCTTTATACTGACAGCTGCTCAGCAGGAGCAATATACACAACTGATGGAAGAAGTGGCAGAGGAATATTATTGGGATTTTGACGGGGACAGTCTGCGTTTTTCCGCAGGTGTGATTCCGGAAAATACAGAGGAAAACGCGGATTTCTTTGCGGCTTGTGCGGAAACCGATCATAATATGACCAGTTATGCCGGCGCAGAAGTGGTGGTGGGCACCGCCAATCTGATGCATTACAACGGGGATGCGGCAGGTCAGCTTATGTGTTATTTTTCCGGCAGCAGCCTCATTGGCGTATGTTATCAAGGGGGATACGATAACAGTTGGTATAGCCTCAATGCCCGGAATCCTTACGAAGCCAACGGCAATTTCCAGGCTTATGAAAACTGGGAAGGCATGGGCACTGGCTTTTCTATGACACCGGCTTCTTTTCCCAAGGAAGGCTTTCTTTCCGCAGGGAAAGACAAGGACGGCAATGTGCTGACAGCATCTTTGCAGGATGGCGCTGTGCAGATTTATCGTTATCAGAAAGGCGCTTTGCGTCTGTGGCGGACATTGACATTCGGCAGTGGTCTGGAAGCCACATCTGCAACGTTCTTTGACGGCGCAGAAGGCGGCGAACTGGCAGTGGTTCTTTCCAGCATTACCGAAGAAGGCAGCGGCGAGAGTGAACATGTTTTCACCCGTTCGGAAAAAATATTGTTCTATGATGCCAATATGCAGAAAACATCTGAGGAAATCCCGCTGGAATCCAGTGACGCCGGGGCTTTGGCAGCGGAAGGCGGCAAGCTGATACTTTCCGACGATAAGACCATACAGTATTATGAACGGGGAGAAGGCGGCTGGAGCAACACAGGCTTTACCCGTTTGAAACATAACGTAGATTACATCCATATCACCGATCTGGACGGCAACGGTGTGAAAGAATATCTCATGAGTGACGGCATGGATCTGTATCTCTATCAGAAAAACGACAATAACTTCCGTAAGATCTGGTCTACTCATCTGGGCGTGGAAAGCCTTTATGGCCCCATCACCAGCGGCGATTTGAACGGTGAC
>CATZIM010000127.1 GCA_958420075.1 uncultured Clostridia bacterium
TATCTTCATGGTTTACAGCTCCTTTTTCAGCAGTTCTTTCATCTTCCGCAGGGCTTTGCCTCTGTGGCTGATGGCGTTCTTTTCCTCAGAAGAAAGTTCTGCCATGTATTTTTTCAGTTCAGGCACATAGAAAATGGGGTCATAACCGAAACCATTTTCGCCGGTGGGTTCCCAGCCGATAATGCCTTCTACGGTGTCCAGACTTACCAGACGTCTGCCGTCAGGGAAAGCTGCAACGATGCAGCTAACAAAACGGGCGGTTCTGTCTTTTTCTTCCACATCTTTGAGTTTTTCCAGAATGACTTTGAATTTTTCGGGATAAGGGGTGTCTTCTCCCAGGAAACGTGCGGAATAAATGCCAGGTGCTTTATCCAGATAGTCGATTTCCAGACCGGAATCGTCTGCCAGTGTGATCTTACCGGAGATTTCCATGACCTGTACCGCTTTTTTCATGGAATTTTCTTCAAAAGTTTTGCCGTCTTCCACCACGTCAATGGTGATGCCTGCTTCTTCCATAGACACTACATTTACGTTCATATCCGCAAGGATTTCGTTGATCTCCCGAATTTTCCCTTTGTTTTTTGTTGCAAAAATAATGGTTTCCATCTCTTGCTTCCTCCTTTATTTACAGTTCCAGACCATCCAGCGCCTTTTTCTGTAATGCCTGCAATTCACGATTGCCTTTTTCACCCAATGCCAGCAGCTGGTGCAGCTGTTCCTGAGAAAATGTGCCGTGTTCGCCTGTGCCCTGCAATTCCACAAAACCGCCTGCGTCGTTCACAACGATATTCATATCCACTTCTGCGGCGGAGTCTTCCACATAGCACAAATCCAACATGGGTTCACCGTCTACGATACCTACGCTGATGGCGGAAATATAGTGGCGCAGAGGTGTTTTTTCCAAAACGCCTTCTTCCACCAATCTCTGGCATGCCATAGCAAGGGCAACAAAACCGCCTGTGATGGATGCGGTACGAGTGCCGCCATCTGCCTGAATGACATCACAGTCCACAGTGATGCTTCTTTCGCCCAAAGCTTCCAGATCCACTGCCGCACGAAGGGCACGACCGATCAAACGCTGGATTTCTGTTGCACGGGGATTCAGTTTCAGTTTGTTGATGTCACGTTTGTTCCGGCTGGCTGTTGCACGAGGCAGCATAGCATATTCCGCTGTTACCCAGCCGCTGCCGCTTTCCCGCAGAAAAGGGGGTACATTTTCTTCTACGGTTGCGTTACAAATGACTTTTGTATCGCCAAATTCTATCAAAACAGAGCCTTCCGCATACTTTGTAAAATTCTTTGTGATACGGATGGGGCGCAGTTGGTTGTTTTCTCTGCCGTCATATCTGCTCACGTTGTTTCCTCCTTTATTTTCCAAAAAATCTCTGTTTAGGGGCATCTTCATAAGAAAACAAGGAAAGCTGAGATTCTTGTCATATAGAGGATTTCAGCTTTCTTATTTTTACGAAGAATGGATTTGATATGTTTTCTTCTGAAGACAGCCGTCGCAATTCCCCTTAAGAAATCAAGAAAGCGAAAATCAAGGTTTTCTTAAGGGGAATTGCTTTCATTATAGCCTGATTTTCCCTTTTTGAACAGCCCCACAGAAAAAAACAGGAAGATGCCCCATCTTCCTGTTTTCGTATTTTATCTCAATTTGTAATTGTTCATGGCGTAAATGATACCGTCGCCGATGGCTTTCGCCGCCGCATCCTGATAAGTTGCCTGAGAAATCTTCAGTGCGTCACCGGGATTAGACAGGAAGCATGTTTCGATGAGGATAGCAGGTACCGTTGTGGAATTGAGAATCAACAGGTCTGGACGGGATTTCACACCACGGTTTGTTGTGCTCAATGCAGAAGGCAATCTGCTCTGTACCGCCTGTGCCGCCTGCAAACTGGTCAATGTGCCGTTGCCGTCGTTGCTGTGAGCGGCGTACAATGTTTCTGTACCGCTGGCAGAAGCTGTACCTGCGTTCATATGGATGGAAACCATCAGGTCCGCAATCTGGTTGGCTGTTTTCGCTCTGCTTGCGTTATCCGGTCTGCTGTCATCATCTCTGGTGAGATATACCTTAATGTTGGAATTGCTTTCCACATAAGATTTTACTTTCAGCACCATAGTCAGGTTCATGGTCTTTTCTGTGAGCCCGTTGCCGCTGGTACCGGGGTCATTGCCGCCGTGACCTGCATCCAGCAGAAGGACTTTGTCATATACCTGCTGAGGGTTCTTTGCCGTGATCTCATAAGCGCTGCCTGTGTCCTTGATGGTATAAGCGCTGATGATGTTCTGGTTGAAGCGGATGACTGTATTGCCGCCGCTGGTGGAAATGGTAAAGGACTTGATCTGATCTGTATTCACATTCAAAGTGCCATAACCATATACATCAGAATAATCTCCGGGCAGTGTCAGTTCATAATAACCATCCAGATATGCGTCATTATGCTTGATGCTGTTGGTATTGATGGTTTCCACTTTTTTCAGTGTCAGTGTATCGGTGCTGTCATCATAAGAAAGGTTTTCCAATGTGGATTTCTGAATGGTGACAGTCAGTTTTCCATTTTCTTCTTTCCATGTCATCTGGGTCAGATCACTTGCTTCCACCACCACGCGGAATGTGGTGCCGTTCATCCAGCCTGTTCTGACTTCGCTGACATATTCCAGACCATCTGTATTGATGATTTCATCAATACCATCTGCCTTCACGCCGGGCATATCAATGACCGTACGATAAGGGTCCTGCATGGTGGTCACCGTTGCCCCGGTTGCGCCGCTGGCGTTGATGGTGACGGTTTCTGTACTGCCGCTGTGGCTGCTGGTGATGCTCTTGATTTCTACCTGTTCAAATGCCAGTGTCACCTGATTTTTCGCAGCGTTTGGCGTTACTTTGTATTCCATTTTGCCTGTCAGGTCAAATACCACACGGGTATACGTTTCTCCGTTGTCCGCCGTATGCTGTGCCGTACGGATGGCAGTGACAAAAGGACTGTTGGTAGCAGTGATATTGGCAGAAAGCCCATTTGTTGCGCCGTAGAAATCCAGTACCACTTTATTGTCGCTGACATAAACTTCTTCACATCTATTGAAAGTGCCAGTTGTTGTGATGACAAAATTCTGTGTTGCTGTTTTGGATGTTGGCACAGTCACACTGGATACTTTCCCTGTGGTAGCTGTGTTGGTTCCGGTATTTGTACCTGTGCTGCCGCCGGTACTCGTGCCCGTATTGGTTCCGGTATCAGAGCCAGTGCTGCTGCCGGTACTTCCGCCGGTGCTGGGTGCTTCTCCGATGTATACGGTTCTGTTAGGGTCATCCCATGTCACATCAATATCCAGCGCTGTTGCCAGTGCACGAACAGGCAGCATGGTTCTGTCGTTGACAATCATAGGCGCCACATCCATGGTGAAAGTTTCCCCATTTTTGTAGCCTGTTTTGCTGTCGATCTGGAATACCACCGTATGGGTATCGCTGACAGCATAGACCTGTTTTGCCGCTTCGTTCCATGTGACGGTACAACCAAGTTCCTCACAGATGCCACGCATAGGCAACATGGTTCTGCCGTCAATGCTTACCGCCGGCATATTAGGGTCTGTATAGCTTTCTCCATCGATGACAATGGCAATCTCTTTGGCGTTATAGTCATGATGTGCGCCATTATAAAACAAGTCCATCTGGACATTGGCGGCAAATGCCGTCGTCGTGTATAACAGTCCTGCTGCCAATGTCGTCAGCAGCAGACGTTTTCCTTTGTACCACATATTTTCCGCTCCTTTGTTCTTCCTTCTTTTTATCACACAAAACAGTATATCAAATTTTGTCGGAATGAAAAGGAAAAAGTTCCATTTGCAATGGAATTTTAATAAATTCCCATGAAACTGCCATGAAAAGCTCATTTTTTGTCATTTTTGCCCATGAAAAAAGAAGCTGAAAATCCGGCTGCCCGAACTTTCCAGCTTCTTTTAAAATTTCTTATTCCCCTTCGGCGTATTTCCAGAAGGCTTTCAGTTTTGCCATAACTTTTCCATGGACACTGTCAGGAGGATATTCTCCTTTTTCGTCTTTTTCTCCGGCAGGTGTGCTCATGAGAAGGGCAATGCCTTCGTCAATGGTAGAGATGGGATAGATATGGAATACCCCTTCTTTCACAGCTTCCACTACTTCATCCTTCAGCACCAGATCCCGGATATTGGAAACAGGAATGATGACACCCTGTTTGCCTGTGAGTCCACGTTTTTTACACAGGTCAAAGAACCCTTCGATTTTGTATGTGACGCCGCCGATGGCCTGAATTTCCCCTTTCTGGTTGACAGAACCTGTCACCGCCAAATCCTGACGGATGGGCAGTTCTGCCAGAGAGGATAGGATGCAGTAAAGTTCTGTACTAGATGCGCTGTCCCCATCAATGCCGTTGTAATTCTGCTCGAAGCAAACACGGCAGGACAGAGAAAGGGGGAATTTCTGGGCATAGGTCTGTCCCAGATAACCAGTGATGATCTGCACCCCTTTGTCATGGGTCTGACCGCTCATACGGGCTTCTTTTTCGATGTTGACAATACCGGATTTTCCTACATAAGTGGTGGCTGTGATACGGCTGGGATTGCCGAAGGCATAAGAGCCCATATCCAGCACTGCCAGACCGTTGATCTGTCCCACTTCCGCGCCGTCCACGTCAATCATAATGACGTTTTCTTCCAGCATTTCATCCAGTTTTTCTTCGTACAGCCGCAGACGGTCTTCTTTTTCCACAATGGTTTTCTGCACATGTTTTGCCGTTACCATTTCCGCACCATCCAGTTTTGCCCATACTGCCGCTTCTCCCAGAATTTCCGCCAGATGGTTAAATCTGGTGGACAGCTTGTTCTGCCGTTCCGCAGAACGGGAGGAATATTCCACTACAGCACAGACAGCGCTCACATCAAAGTCCATGGTTTTTTCCCGCATGGTAAAGCCCTTGATGAACTGGGCAATCTTCAGCATATTTTCCTGAGAACGGGGCATTTCGTAATCGAAATCCGCTCTGATTTTAAAGAATTTATCAAACTCCTCATCATAAGTGCTGAGCAGTTCATAGTAATAACTGCTGCCGATCATGATGATCTTGATATTGGCAGGGATGGGTTCCGGTTTCAGTGTCGGCGCAACCACTGTGCCCAGCTGTTCCCGAATGGCATCCATGTTGATTTCTTTTGTCTTGATGACCCGGCGCAAAGCTTCCCACGCCTGCGGAGCGGACAAAATATCCTGTGCCTGCACGATAAGATAGCCGCCGTTTGCCTTATGGAACAGACCGCTTTTGATTTTCATAAAGTCTGTGGTCAGGTTCCCAAATTCGCTGTCGTATTCCACTTCCCCCACCAGATTATAATAAGTGGGATTGAATGTAGTCACCACAGGGGCGCCTTCGGTTTCGCTGTTATCCACAATGAGGTTTACTTTATATTTCAGTGTCACATCTTCCGGCTGTTTTTTGGAAAGCATGGGCAGCAGAGATGCCAGACCTTCTTCCCCATCTTCCTCATCTTCAAAGAACTGACTGATGTTTTCCAGTACATCTTCTTTCACAGCGTTGATATATGCCACTGCTTTTTCGTTCTGTTCATATTTTTCCTGGACTGCGCTCACATGGTGACCAATGGCAAACATGCCTACCTTATAGTCCAGCTGGTCTACGCACCGTTTGGATTCCTTATCCAATTCCCTAATGTCCCGCATGATGGCAGAAGCTTTTTCCTGAACGATCTGGGAATTTTTCTCAATGACATCTTTCACGTCTTCCGCAAGGTCGTCATATTCTTCCTCGCCAACAGGTTTCCCATCTACCACAGGCATAAAGTAAATGCCGGAATTGGTGGTTTTCACCTGGAAATCATTTTCCGCCGCTTCTTTGCT
>CATZIM010000128.1 GCA_958420075.1 uncultured Clostridia bacterium
TGGAACGCAAAGGATATGCGGAAGAACAGACCATCAATTATTATCAGGTAGACCAGAAAGGGACCCTTTCTCCGGCGGCACTGCTGTCCGCCCTGCAGAACGCAGCCATTGACCATTCAGATACACTGGGCTACACACTGGATTATCTGGCGGAGCTTCAGTGCGGCTGGGCGGTCATCAACTGGCATATCATGGTATACCGTATGCCTGCCCATCGGGAAACCATCCGGCTGGAAACATGGAGCAACAAATGCCGGAAAATGCAGGCGGAAAGAGGATATTACCTCTTTGACGAAAAGGGAGAAAAGATTGCCGACGGTATGTCCCGCTGGATCTATATGGATTTTGCAAAGCGCAAACCTACCAATGTGCCTGATGATATGATTGAGAAATACGGCACCAATCAGCCCCCTGCTATTGAAGGGGAAAAATTCCGTATGCCGCCTATGCCCGAAGGGGAACCCACGGCACAGCAGAGATTTACGGTGACCCGCAGGGATACGGACACCAATGGCCATGCCAATAACGTGAAATATCTGGAATGGGCATTGGATGATGTGCCTGATGAAATTTATGACGGCATGACACTGAAGGACATCCGTGTGGTATACCGGAAGGAATGCCGCAGAGGTGATGTGGTGCATACCAAAACTTTTGTGGAAGAAAAAGACGGCCAGTGGGAAACCATCACATTCATTTTTGATGAAGAAGAAACCGTGTTGACGGAAATCGCTATTTTGTGGGCATAAGAAAAGCGTCCGAATTGCGATGGGTAATAAAATCTCGATGAAAATAAGAAAGCTGAAATCCTTTGTATGGATTTCAGCTTTTTTGTTTTCTTATGATTCGACGCTTTTTTGCGTTTCAGAAAAGATAATGGGCCCTGTTTTTTCCGCGCCAAGGAAGAAGCAGATCAGACCAATGACGGCAATGGCAGCTGTCACCAGGATAGCCGATGTGATGCCCCAAAGGGTGATGAAATGGCCGCAGAGAAAACTGCCTGCGATGTTGCCGATGGTGATGGCAATGGTAATCATTGCCTGCCCTTTTACTTTGTCCCCGGTAGGCAGAATGGCATTGGCATAGTAAACAGAAGCCGGTGTGAACAAGGCAAAGGAGAAAATCTGTGTCAGAAAAGCTGCGTAAATCATGGGCAGTGTGGGCGCCAAGGGAACAAGGACAGCTTTCAGCACAAAGAAAATGGCTGTGAATCGCATGATATTGCCGCAGTCCCGTCCTTTGACGAATCTGGAAAAACCGACCATTACAAAAAATTCCAGAACGGCGGTGTATGCCATGACCTGACCCAGTTCCTGATTGCCTTTGCCGATTTTCTGCAGAATCTGAATCATGTAGGTGTTGATGGCACTGTGGGAAATGAAAATGAGGATGATGCCCAGACAGAGGACAGCAAACCGATGGTTTTCCCGCAGTATGGAAACGGTGCCCCGAGAGGACACGATGGATGAGCCGCTTCGTTTGGTTTCTGGAAATGCCTGCAATAATACCGCCATAAGCAGATACAGCAGACTGCCGATGACAGGCAGACAGCGCAGACCAAAAATCAGCGTCAAAGACCCAAGGAAAAAGGCAAGGACTGCATAGGACATGGAGCCGATGCCACGGGCAGCGCCGAAATTCAGATAATATCCGTTATTGAGCAGTTGCATGCCTAATGCGCTCAAAAGAGGCTGGAAGGCAAGATGCAGTAGAAGCAGAATCACATAACAAACGCCGGAAAGAGCTTGCTGTGGAAAGAAAAACAGCAGAACCATAGGGACAATGGTCAAAAGACAGATCAGCGTCATCAAAGACCGCAGAGAAAACCGCTTTCCCCGGTCAGCTGCCGCAGCCGCAAAGGGCTGAAATACTGCGGAAAAAACACAGGCCAGCGCAATGAGTGTGCCGACCTGTGAATCCGTGAATTTTCTGTCCAGAAGGAATACGGCGGCAAAGGTATAGATGGCGCCGTAACTCATCCAGTAGAGTCCCTGTAAGGCGCTGTAACAGTTGGAAATGTGTTTGGAACCGTTCATAAATGCAACACCTCACGTTTTCATTTGTATGAATCAAATCAATGGGTAATGATTTCTACGCCGTCTTCGGTAATGGCAACGGTGTATTCCCACTGAGCGGAAAGGGAACCGTCTTCTGTGTAGATGGTCCAGCCGTTTTCTTCATCCTGGAAGAAATCTTCTTCCCCTTCGTTTACCATGGGTTCGATGGTGAATACCATACCGGGAACCAGCAGCATGCCGGTGCCTTTTTTGCCGATGTGGCATACATAAGGTTCTTCGTGGAAGTCGTTGCCGACACCGTGACCGCCGATGTCATGAAGGACGGTATAGCCATGGGCATAAACGTGTTTACTGATAACTTCGCCGATGTCACCCAGATGACCCCAGGGTTTTACTTCTGCCAGCGCCAGGTCAACAGATTCTTTTGTGACTTCCACCAGTTTTTTGGCTTCGTCGCTGACCTGACCAATGCAGAACATACGGGATGCGTCTGCGTAATAACCATCCAGAATGGTGGTAACGTCTACGTTGATGATGTCCCCATCCTGGAGGATTTCATCGGGAGAGGGGATACCGTGGCAGATGACATCGTTTACAGATGTGCAGACACTCTTAGGGAATCCGCAGTAGTTCAGAGGTGCGGGAATGCCGCCGTGAGCGATGGTGTATTCATGTACCAGTTTGTTGATGTCTTCTGTGGACATGCCTGCGTGGATGTTTTCCGCTACCATGTCCAAAATTTCTGTGTTCAGTTTACCGGCTTTGCGGATACCTTCCAGCTGAGCCGGTGTTTTGATGAGGGAATGGGGAGGCACTTTTTCCCCTTTTGCTTTCAGTTCTGCCAGTTTTTCATCAAAATCTGCGTGGCAGACTTTATATTTTTTTCCGCTGCCGCACCAGCAGGGATCGTTGCGTCCGATTTTCATTTGAATCGTTCCTTTCTATATCTCAATCAATGAATATTTCCATTAAAATACTAGCACAAAAAAAGAGCGTATACAAGGAAAAGAAAGCAACTTCCCCATAAGAAAACATCGGTTCTTTGTTTTCTTATGAAGATGCCGCAAATAGCGAAGTTTATTTGAAGGCAGCGGCGGAATGTGGTAATATGAGAACAGATGCAGGCTGAAAAAATAGCTTGACATATAAAACCTATAGTGATACTATGATTAAAAATCGCGGAAAGGATGATTCCCATGGCAAAGATTTACAAAAATATAGAAGAATTGATCGGCAAAACGCCGTTACTGGAACTGACACACTTGGAAGAAATCCATAATCTGGATGCAACAGTTTTGGCAAAAGTGGAGTTTTTGAACCCCGGCGGCAGTGCCAAAGACCGTGTAGCAAAGAAAATGGTGGAAGATGCAGAAGCAAAAGGCATTTTGAAAGCAGGCGCTACCATCATCGAACCTACCAGCGGCAATACTGGCATTGGTCTGGCAGTTATGGCAGCGGCAAGAGGCTATAGAGCCATCATCGTTATGCCTGACAGCATGAGTATGGAACGCCGTCTGCTGATGTCTGCTTTTGGTGCGGAACTGGTGCTGACAGAAGGTGCAAAAGGCATGGCTGGTGCCATTGCCAAAGCGGAAGAACTGGCAAAAGAAATCCCCGGTGCGTTTATTCCCGGACAGTTTGATAACCCTGCAAACCCTCAGGCGCATTATGAAACCACAGGCCCTGAAATCTACGAAGATACCGACGGCAAAGTGGATATTTTTGTGGCAGGCATTGGTACCGGCGGCACCATCACTGGTGTAGGCCGTTATCTGAGAGAAAAGAATCCCGATGTGCAGATCATCGGCGTGGAACCCGCTTCCTCTCCTCTGCTGACAGAAGGCAGAGCCGGCAGCCATGGTCTGCAGGGCATCGGCGCAAACTTTGTACCTTCCATTCTGGATACAAAGCTGTATAACGAAATTATCACTGTTACAGAAGAAGCGGCTTATGCTGCAGGCAGAGAAGTGGCACAGAAGGAAGGTCTGCTGGTGGGCATTTCCTCCGGTGCAGCCATCCATGCGGCTCTGGAAGTGGCAAAACGTCCCGAAAATAAGGGCAAGAACATTGTGGTTCTGCTGCCCGATACTGGAGACAGATATTTGTCCACACCTATGTTTCAAGCATAAAGTATAACAAAAAAGCGTTTTCGGTTTTTGCCGAAAACGCTTTTTTTATGTGGTTGGTGGTTTTTCACGGGTCTGGAAGTATGCCTGCAGCATAACGGCAATGACAGGTCCCAGAATCAGACCCCAGAAGCCAATGCATTTATAGCCGAAGTACATGGAAAACAGTGTCAGCAACGGATGCAGACCAATCTGTGTACCAAGAATTTTCGGCTGCATGATCTGCCGCATGATCTGTACGGCGGCGTAAATAACCATATAGCCAATGGCAAGCTTGGGAGAGCCAAGAATCAGATGGATGACGGCTCCCGGCCAGAGAATGAATCCGCTGCCAAAGAAAGGCAGGGCATCAATGATGGCGATAATGACGCTGAGCAGCAGAGCGAATGGAGAACGCAGCACCATAAGGCCGATGAATGTGATGGCAAAGGTGTAAATCATCAGAATTAGCTGTGTTTTGATATAGCCCCATACGGATGTTTTCAAGTTCCGCTTTGTATTATGGATGGAAGTGCGGAACAGGGAAAGCACATATTTTTCATAAAGACTGCGAATTAGAACTGCGTCTTTTGTGAAGAAATAGGAGGACAACAGCGCAATGAGCACACCCAGCAGAAAATTCGGTACGGAAGTCAGGGAAGAAGAACCTGTGCTCTGCACCAGAGAAAGCAGTATGGAGGACAGATTGCCCCGCAGCTGTTCTGTGGAATTCTGTATGAGATTCTGCAGCGGGTCAGGCAGTACCACCAGCAGACTGTCCAACTGTGTCCAGAAGCGATTCAATGCGTTTTGGATCAGAAGCATGTATTGGGGCATGAGCCGCAGGAAAGACTGAGCCTGTGCGGCGATGCGGTTGCCGATAAGAGCAACAAAAAGGGAGATAAGCCCCAAAAACAATAGGATGCAGAACAAAGACGCGATCCAGCGGGGAATGTGCCGCTTTTCCAGATAAGTCGCCAAAGGGCGGAACATAAGGCTCAGAAGCCAGCCCACCAAAAAAGGCAGAAAAATCGGGAACAAGTAGCGGAAAAAGAGAAAACAAAACAATATAGTGCCGCCCAGAATGAGAAAATCCTGGAGAGCCTGTCTGTTTTTCAAATAAAAATCGCGCATACGGCGGTCACCTCCCAATGCTGTGCGTCATACACAAGCATATGAATCTTACTTCTTATTATAAGACTTTTTCACAGAAAGAACACGTTTTTTTCTATGATTTTCATGAAAAGAAAAAGCAGTACAAAAAAACAGGAAGCCTGTTGGAGATAACAGGGCTTCCTGCTGTTTTTTGGAGGGATTTGTTTATTTGTTCTGGAAGAACCAGTGTTTCTGATTCAGATGATCTCTGGCGATTTCCAGTGCTTCGCCGAACCGCTGGAAGTGCACCACTTCCCGTTCCCGCAGGAACCGCAGGGGGGCCAGAACATCCGGGTCTTCCGCCAGATCAATGAGGTATTCGTAGGTACTGCGGGCTTTCTGCTCTGCTGCACCTTTGAAAATGTCATGTGGGAAATGATGTAATGTTAGCTGATCATTTCGATGCCTTCGTCTGATGGGTAGAATTGAAGTGCATCTTCCAATACCTGAAATGCTCCGGCATGATTCCAAATGTTTGTCATTCTCTTTTCCATTGCTGTCATAACAGGATACTGCATCCAGCTATTCTGGTGTATGTAATGAAGCCAGCTGCTGATAATATAATCATCCCT
>CATZIM010000129.1 GCA_958420075.1 uncultured Clostridia bacterium
GTATGCTTTGCATCTGTTACCTGCTATGCGGCAGTGCATTTCAGCGGTGTAGAGGCACATACTACTGTTGATATCACAAGCTATGCGCAGCTTGAAAAGGCGGAAGAAAAAGTAGGATTTGACATGAAAACCGTAGAATCCTTCTCCAATGGCTTTACATTTGTCAATGGCGGCACCGGTGAAATGTACGGACAGGATGAAAACGGCAATAACATAGGTGACCCATATGCGCTGATGACACTGTCTTACGAAAAAGAAGGGAAAACGTTGGTAGTCACTGCGCAAGACGGCGATCCTTTTACTGATGCAGGGGAAGAATTGCAGGAAGGCTACAGCAGCCATCTATATAAATTTGTGCCAGAAGGCTATGAATTGACAGCGGAAGATAAAGAAAGAGAAATGAGTGGCGAATTGATCATTTCTTATGGCACAGATGAAGTCATGGAAAGTGTGATGGAAGTCTATTCCTGGAAAGACGGCGATCTGTTTTACAGTATGACAGCAGATAACTGTAATCTGGGAGAAGAGGCTATGGCACAGATGGCAGAGGAAATGCGGAATGCCTAAAGGGTGCGGCAAAAAGAGTGTGGGCTGACAGCAATATATCAATTAGGGAAAACGAAAAAGTGGAGAAACACCTTTTTTAAGGAGGTTTCTCCATTTTTTTGTGCAAAGGCAGAAGAAAATCCTGGCAAGGAATTAAAATGTATTTTTATTCATGAATTTCCACTTATATGCAAAAGTATTGAGAAATTTGGAAAAATTCGGGGGATTCATAAATTTTTTGCATCAACAAAACGTTAAGATTTTCAAAGTACCGACATTTGTGCATTTGTAAAAAGGATGAAATTTTCGGTCAAAATCGAAGGTGATTTAAAAATATGTGAAATTTTAATAATAATCGCGAATCTATAGAAAAAAGTTTTGGAAATTGATAAATTTTTCTGTATTGTTGTGTGTTTCATTTTGTGTTATAATGGCTAAGTATGTATAACAGATGAAAAGAGGATGTATATATGCAAAAGGATTTCATTCTTTCTCATGTAGACCATACCATGTTGAAACAAGGTGCCACATGGGCAGATATCCAGCGAATCTGTGATGAGGGATTGTCTCATAAAACAGCTTCAGTTTGCATCCCGCCTTCTTATGTTGCGGATGCAGCGGCATATCTGAAAGGACAGCTGGCAGTTTGTACGGTTATTGGCTTTCCCAATGGGTATCAGACCACAGCGGTGAAAGTGGCAGAAACAAAAGATGCCATCGCCAACGGTGCAGATGAAATTGATATGGTCATCAATATCGGCTGGGTCAAAGACGGAAAAGATCAGAAGGTTTTGGAAGAGATCAATGCCGTGAAAGAAGCCTGCCAGGGCAGGATATTGAAAGTCATTGTAGAAACCTGTCTGCTGACAGAAGAAGAAAAAATCCGTATGTGTGATGTGGTCAGCCGTTCTGAGGCAGAATACATCAAAACAAGTACAGGATTTGCTGGCGGCGGTGCTACATTTGCAGATGTGGAACTGTTTGCGCAGCATGTTCAGCCTGGTACCAAGATCAAAGCGGCAGGCGGCATCAAAAGTGTTGCGGACGCAGAGAAATTTCTGGAGCTTGGGGCAGAACGCCTGGGAACCAGCTCTCTGGTAGCTATGCTGGATCAGAAAGACTGATATGCGCCGGTACGCATGTGGCGTGCGGCATACCATAAATATGTTTTCAAAAAGGTAAAAAGGGAGGAATTACAATGAGTTTATTTAAGAAATTTGCAGCAACAGCAATGGCACTGACAATGGTGTTTGGTTTGGCAGCTTGCGGCGGCACTGATTCCGCAGAAGGCGAAACCGGAAAAACTTATGTGATCGGTACAGATACAACATTTGCACCTTTTGAATTCACAACAGATGCAGGTGATTTTGTAGGTATTGATATCGACCTGATGAACGCAATCGCAGAAGATCAGGGCTTCAATGTAGAATTCAACTCTCTGGGCTTCAACGCAGCAGTACAGGCTCTGGAAGCTGGTCAGGTTGACGGCGTTATCGCTGGTATGAGCATCACAGATGAAAGAAAAGAAAAATTTGACTTCTCTGAACCCTACTTCGACAGCGGCGTTGTTATGGGCGTAAAAGCTGACAACGAAACAATCAAGAGCTATGAAGATCTGGCTGGTCAGAAAGTAGCAGTTAAGATCGGTACAGAAGGTCAGGCATTTGCTGAATCCATCAAAGATCAGTATGGTTTCACAACAGTAACATTCGATGACTCCAACGCAATGTATATGGATGTAAACGCAGGTAACTCCGTTGCTTGTTTCGAAGACTATCCTGTAATGGGTTACGCAATCACACAGGGTGTTGGCCTGAAAATGGTAACAGAAAAAGAACAGGGCAGCTCCTATGGTTTTGCTGTAAACAAAGGCGAAAACGCTGAACTGCTGGAAATGTTCAACGCTGGTCTTGCTAACCTGAAAGAAAGCGGCAAATATGACGAAATTCTGGCAACATACATTCAGGAATAATGAATGCTTTTGACCAAGCCCCGACTTTTGCCGAGGCTTGCGCCATTGGATAGAAATATCCGAAAAATTTTTTGTAATTTAGTTGGGAGAAGTGCCTTATGGGTGAGTTTTTTAATGCAATACTTAATTTTATAAACTACGCCGTATCCATCGCCCCCAGATTGTTTGAAGGGCTGAAAATGACGGCTGGTATGACAGTTTGTTCCTTGATCTTAGGGATTGTGGTAGGTTTGATTTCCTGCTTCTTCTCTATTTCCAAGGTCAAAGTCCTGAATAAACTTTCTGGCGCCTACCTGAGTATTATTCGTGGTACGCCTTTGATGGTTCAGGCTATGTTTATCTATTTTGGTATCACTGGTGCGCTGGGATTTAGAATTTCTTCTTTTAGTGCGTCCATCATTGTATTGATGCTTAATGCCGGTGCGTATTTGTCTGAAATCTTCAGAAGCGGTATCAAAGCCATCAATAAAGGTCAGATGGAAGCGGCACGCAGCTTGGGTCTGCCCCATGGCGTGGCTATGCGTAAAGTCATTCTGCCGCAGGCGTTCCGTATCGTGATTCCTTCTGTAACAAACCAGTTTATCATCACACTGAAGGATACATCTATCCTGTCTGTAATCGGTGTAGCGGAATTGATGCGTCAGAGTAACCAGATCGTTTCTGGTAACTTCCGCGGCTTTGAAACCTACGCCGTTGTTGCAATCTGGTATTATGTACTGGTTGTTATTTTGACAAAACTGTTCAAACTGCTTGAGAGGAGGCTGGCAAATTGATTAAGGTAAAAGTTGAAAACCTGAAGAAAAACTTTGGCAGTCTGGAGGTTCTCAAGGACATCAACATGGAAGTCAAAGAAGGCGAAGTAGTTTGCCTGATTGGACCTTCCGGCTCCGGGAAAAGTACATTCCTGCGCTGCCTGAACAAATTGGAAGAACCCACTGGTGGTGTGATCATCGTAGACGATTACGATTTGATGGCAAAAACTTCTGACATCAACAAGATCCGTGAAAACATCGGTATGGTATTCCAGCAGTTCAATCTGTTCCCTCATCTGTCTGTTATCCAGAACATCATGCTGGCACCTGTAGACAGAAAACGTATGACAAAGGAACAGGCGGAAGAAAAAGCAAAAAGATTGCTGGAACGTGTAGGTCTGCTGGAAAAAGCAGATGTATATCCTGCAAGCCTTTCCGGTGGTCAGCAGCAGCGTGTAGCCATTGCCCGTGCACTGGCAATGGAACCGGACATCATGCTCTTTGACGAACCTACTTCCGCTCTGGACCCTGAAATGGTAGGGGAAGTACTGGAAGTTATGAAGCAGTTGGCTGCAGAAGGTATGACCATGGTGGTCGTAACCCATGAAATGGGCTTTGCTCGTGAAGTGGCAGACCGTGTGGTATTTATGGACGGCGGTTATATCGTAGAAGAAGGAACACCGGAAGAAGTTTTCGGTAATCCCAAAAACAAGAGAACACAGGATTTCCTGAACAAAGTACTGTAAGAACGATTCGTAAGGCCAACCACATAAATACAAAAAACAGTATACGCAAATGATGCAGAGAGGATTTACAAAATTCTCTCTGCTTTTTTGTTTCTGTTCAGACCAGAGCAGAAACAGGCAGTGAAAGCTGTGTTGTGTTCAGAAGAAAATATATTTGATAAAATCCAGCAAAAAAATAGCCGGCATCCTTTTTGTTTTAAGGATGTCGGCTATAATTTTTTTATCCAAATTGTCAGATTTATTTTTATCTAACTTCCACAGGGAATTTGCCATAGGGGAAAACCCATTGTTCCAATTATGTTCCAATTAGATGTCTATTTCGTGTTCCAGCCAGAGCTGATCTGGAGGTGTTTGGGAGCCAAAAAGCAGAGGGGAAAGGGTATAACCGTAACTGCCGGCGTTTGTAAACAGCAGGCGGTCACCTACTTCTGCTCTGGGAAGTGTCACATTGGATGCCAACAGGTCATAACGGCTGCATAGACCACCTACAATGTCTACAGTTTCTGTGCCTTCCCGGTCAGCCAGCAGTGTCGCCTGAGAGATATTTGGACAGGTGTAGAAAGGTTCTGCCGGTGCTGGTGTATGCTGGTCTTTTGTCATCAATTCCTTCATGACAGGACGGAAAAAGCCGTTGGTACCATTTTTCACAATATAATATGTCTTGCCACGGGAGATTTTGATGTCCATGATTTCTGTCACATAAACGCCGCTTTCGCCTACCAGAAAACGTCCGCTTTCCAGCAGGAATTTTGCCTGCAAACGAGGACGGAACGCATCAAAGACGGTAGATATCTTTTTTTGCAGCGCATCCAGATCCAGCGGTTTTTGGGTATCGGGATCGTAGACAATGCCTAAGCCGCTGCCGAAATTGATGTAAGAAAATTTGGTGTCCCAAAGGTGCTCCAGCCGCAGAGCCAATGTCAGTACATGAGCATAGTAGGCTGTCAGCTGGTCTGCACCCAGAACCTGTGACTGGATATGTACGTGAATGCCCGTAGGACGCAGGGCAGGAAAATCGTCAAATGCATGGGAAGAAAGAAGCTGTTCCTCGTCAATGCCGAACTGGGAAGGTCCCCCCTCAGTTCCTTCCATGGAAAATGCCGGATTGATGCGGATACCGATAGGCAGGACAGCATGCTTTTCCTGCGCCAGACGATTGCATAAATCAAGTTCGTGGAAGCTGTCTGCAATGATGTGGCAGCGTCCAATGACGTCTTCCAATTCATCCCGTGTTTTGCCGGGAGCGGAAAAATAAATCCGCTCAGAAGGAATCCCTGCCCGGCGGCTTTCTGATACCTCTTTGGCAGAAGCAGCATCAGCCCCCAGACCGAATTCGGAAATGGTCTGCAAAATGGGGAAGAATGGATTGGTTTTGATGGAATATAATATTTCAAAATCAGGAAAAACCTGTTTCAGTTTCTGTGCCTGACGCAGAATCACCTGCTTGCGGTAAGCATAAAAAGGTGTTGCGTGTATGGTGAAAATATCATGTCTCTTCAAGAATGAACCCTCCTTTTTGCCCTTCTATCATATCACAGCAAGCGGCAGAGAAACAATAGAGAATGTTTTTTTCTGTTATAGCCAAATTCCTTGATTTTTCGGGAAATAAAGGAAAAACGCTTGCATAAGGTACGAAAAAATGGTATACTAACAACAGTAACAAGCGGAAATGGCAGAGAAAAGAGTGGGTGAAAGCCCACTCTTTGTTGTTGCTTAGGCAAAAATATATACGAGGTGAAAAAATGGCAAAGAGCAATACAGAAAAGAAAGTACTGCCTCTTCTGGAACCCATTGTGGCAGAAA
>CATZIM010000130.1 GCA_958420075.1 uncultured Clostridia bacterium
GATTCATGTCCTGTAACGCCTCTGTGGGAACCCATGCAAAGGGAGTGCAGAACAGTAGACAGGGGATGATTTCATGGAGGAAATGATATTTGCGCTGGAAGCAGTGCTGCCCTTTGTATTTATGCTTGCATGCGGATATTTCTTAAAAAGACGAGGAATCCTGACAGAAAATTTCCGTCAGCAGGGAGATGCCTTATGTTTTCGCTTTTTGTTTCCTGTATTGGTATTTCAGAATATATACACAGCGGAAATGCCCCAGACAAGCATCTGGCGCCCCATTTGGTTTGCAATCGGTGTTATGGTGTCGTCTTTGTTGATTTTCTGGCTGGCAGTTCCTCGGTTAGAAAAAGATCGCAGGAAAATACCTGTGATCATCCAGTCTTTGTATCGAGGGAATTTTATGATCTATGGAATTCCGTTTTCTTTGCGATTAGGCGGAGAAGAAGCGGCTTTGATTGCTACTGCCATGACGGCAGTGACATTGCCTTTATTGAACATAGCTGCCATTGCCACCTATGCCAGATATGCAGAAGGTGAAAAAGTCCAGTGGAAAGACACGGTGATGCAGATACTCAAAAATCCCATTATTTGGGGTGTACTTCTGGGTGTGCTGTTTTTTCAGCTTCAGATTCCCATTTGGGAGCCTGTAGAAAGCTGTCTTGCGGATATCGCAAAAATAGCTACGCCGCTTTCTTTTCTCTTGTTGGGCAGCCGTCTTTCCGGTGATATGAAAGGTGCCGATTCACGTACGTTATTCTACATGATTCTGGTAAAACAGTGGATCATGCCCGCTGTTTATCTGTTTTGCGCCATGATGATTTTCCATTTTTCATCGGTAGAATTGGTTCCTGTATTGATTTTCCTGACAGCACCCGGTGCTATTACGACTTATCAGTTAGCGATACAATTTCGGGCAGATGACGTTTTGGCTGGGGCATTTGTACTATATTCCATGGTGGTTTCTGTGGTTTCCATTTTCCTTTTTGTTATGGCAACAGGCATATGTCAGCGAATTATATAGAAAAGAGAATGCATATTTCGCGAAATTGTCTTTATTTTGATACATATGCACAAAATGCGCTTTTGTCGAAAATTACGGTTTTCTATAAACGGTGGAAAAGTTTGGAAAGTCTATTGACAAACATAATTATGAATGCTAAATTACTATTAAAGAATTCAAAAATATAAAAAATGAATTCAAAATAGGAGGCGAAGTAAGTGAAAGAATTTGAAATCGCTGAAGGCGGACTCAAACGTGTTATTGCAGTTCGGCTGCATCCGGGAGAAGATGTGCTGCTGCGTCTGGAACAGCTTTGCAGAGAAAAAAATCTGAAAAACGGGCTGATTCTCAGCGCTATTGGCAGTTTGGATGGTGCGGCATTTTATAATCCTGTAGAACTTCCGCATAAAAAAGCCGGCTATGGCTACAGCGAGCCTGTAACACTGAAAGGTCCCATCGAATTGACCAATGCATCCGGCATGATCTGTCACGACACAGAGGGCAACATTCTGCTGCATGTGCATATTTCTTTGAGCGATAGATACGGCAACGCTCATGGCGGTCATTTGATTGAGGGCAATAAAGTTTTGTTGACAGTAGATATGATTTTGGGAGAAGTAGAAGGCATTGATATGGGCAGAGGTTACGATGAAGCCCTGGAAGTACCACTGTTTGCTCCCAGACAGTTATAAAAAGGAAAAAATGAAAGGTGTGAAGAAAACGTGAGTACGAAAAAATATCCTAAGGAAATGCTGATGAATATGTATCAGACAATGCTGCGTATTCGTGCTTTTGAAACAAAAGCAGCGGAATGCTTTACAAAAGGTATGCTGGCAGGGAACATTCACCTGTGCATCGGTCAGGAAGCAGTTCCTACAGGTGCATGCATGGCACTGGAACCTGATGATTATATGACATCTACCCATAGAGGTCATGGACATTGTATTGCCAAAGGTGCTTCTCTGGATAAAATGCTGGCAGAACTGTTTGGGAAAGAAACAGGTTACTGCAAAGGCAAAGGCGGCTCCATGCACATTGCGGATGTAGCTGGTCTGCACAGCCTGGGTGCAAATGGTATCGTTGGTGCCGGCATTCCCATTGCAGCTGGTTCCGCACTGGCTTCCAAAATTTATGGTGATAAACACGTAACTCTGTGCTTCTTTGGTGATAGTGCATCCAACCAGGGTACTTTCCATGAAGCGGTGAATATGGCAGCGGCTTGGAAGCTTCCTGTTGTATTCCTTTGTGAAAACAATAATTACGGTGTATCCGTTAATATTCATAGCGTAACCAATACAGATACCATTGCTGTTCGTGCAAAAGCTTATGACATTCCTGGCAAAACAGTAGATGGAAACGATCCTGTTGTGGTATATGAAGCAGTGAAAAAAGCCGTAGATTACGCAAGAGAAGGCAATGGTCCTTCCATCGTAGAATGCATGACATTCCGTCATCAGGGACATTACTGCGGTGACCCTGCAAACTATCGTCCAGCATCTTATATGGAAGAAGCTCATGAAAAAGATGCCATTCCTAACATGAGAAAACGTTTGCTGGAAAACGGTGTAGCAACAGAAGAAGAACTGCAGGCAGTAGAAGCAGCTGTGCAGGAAGAACTGGAAGCAGCTTATGTATTCGCGGATACATCTGCTTACCCCAATCCTGCGGAAGCAACCACCGATGTATATTCTTCTGATAACGAAAGGAGTGTCGTAAGATGAGCAAAAAAATCAGTATCAGCAAAGCCATCGGCGAAGCGATGCATGAAGAAATGTTGAGAGATCCCAATGTGATCATCATGGGTGAAGATATGGGTAAAATGGGGAACGTATTCGGTATCACCGTTGGTTTCCAGGAAGAATTCGGCGAAAATCGTGTCATTGATACACCTATTTCCGAATCCGGTTTCTGTGGTATGGCTGTTGGTGCAGCAATGCGCGGCATCCGTCCTGTAGTAGAACTGATGTATGATGACTTTATCACAGTTGCTGCCGATCCTATTCTGAACCAGGCAGCAAAAATGAGATATATGACAGGCGGTCAGGCAACTGTGCCTATGGTACTGCGTCTGCCTATGGGTGCCGGCAGAAGAAACGCTGGTCAGCATTCCCAGTGTCTGGAAAATATGTTCTGTCATACACCCGGTCTGAAAGTTATTGCACCTTCCACAGCAAAAGATGCAAAAGGCCTGCTGAAATCCGCTATCCGCGATGATGATCCTGTTATCTGCATGGAACATAAACTGCTGTATGCGAAAAAAGAACAGATTCCCGAAGAAGAATATACCATTCCTCTGGGCGTGGCAGATGTAAAACGGGAAGGCAGTGACATCACTATCATCACATGGAGCAGAGAAGTTTATTTTGCGCTGGAAGCAGCTGAAAAACTGGCGGCAGAAGGCATTCAGGCAGAAGTTCTGGATCTGCGTACACTGGTTCCTCTGGACTGGGATGCAATTGTTGCTTCCGTAAGCAAAACACATAACGTAATCGTTGTTTCTGAAGAAGTAAAACGCGGCAGCTATGCGGCAGAAATTTCCGCACAGATCGCAGAAGAACTTTTTGATGAACTGGATGCACCCGTTGAACGTGTTTGCGGTCTGAATATCGTTTCTCCTTTCAGCCCCACACTGGAAGATGAAAACTTCCCGCATCCGGAAAATATCGTAGCTGCTGTGAAAAAAGTACTGAACAGATAAGGAGGAAGGGACATGGCTTTTGAAATTAAAATGCCTCAGCTGGGTCTGACCATGGAAGAAGGTACTGTTGCCCAGTGGCTGAAACAGGAAGGCGACACCGTAGCAAAAGGCGATGTGCTTCTGGAAATTACAACAGATAAATTGACAAGTGAAATCGAAAGTGAAGCAGACGGCGTTCTGCTGAAAATTGTAGCAAAAGAAGGGGAAGACGTACCTGTAAAAGGTCTGCTGGGTTATATCGGCGAAGCAGGCGAAACTGTTGGCGACGCTGCACCGGCTGCTGCACCTGCGGCTGCAGCTCCTGCACCAGCAGAAGTTCCTGTCGCTGCACCGGCTCCTGCACCTGCAGCAAAAGCAGATGGCAGCAGAATCCGTATTTCTCCTCTGGCAAGAAAAACAGCCGCAAAACTGGGTGTAGATTATCAGAATCTGGCAGGCAGCGGCCCCAGCGGTCGTATTGTCCAGAAAGATATTCTTGCAGCGGCAGAAGCAGCAAAACAGCAGCCCGCACCTGTTGCAGAAGCACCTGCAGCTGCTCCAGCTCCTGCAGCAAAGAGCGGAGAACTGGAACTGATGGATGGCGACGAAGTGGTAAAACTGGCAGGAATGCGCAAAGTAGTTGCAGAACGTATGGCAAAATCTGCAAGAGAAATCCCTACAGTTACTCAGAACGTGAAGATCGATGTAACAAAACTGGTGGCATTCCGCAAACAGATCAACGAAACAAGTGGTCAGAAATTCTCTATGAACGACTTTATCCTGAAAGCTGTTGCCAACGCACTGCGCGCAAATCCTCATATTTTGGTAAGCATCGACGGCAACCAGATTATCAAACGTGCCCATGTAAATCTGGGTATGGCTGTTGCGCTGGATGATGGTCTGATTGTACCTGTTATCCGTGACGCAGACAAACTGAGCCTGAGTCAGATTTCTGCAACTGCAAAAGATCTGGCAGTTCGCGCTAGAGAAAACAAACTGGCTATGGATGAATACAAAGGTTCCACATTCACCATCTCCAATCTGGGTATGTTTGGCGTAGAAACTTTTGACCCTATTATCAACCAGCCTGATGCAGGTATTCTGGGCGTTTGTGCCGTACAGGATGAACTGGATATGGATGATGAAGGCAAGATCTTCAAAAAACAGGTAATGCGTATTTCCTTTACTTTTGACCATCGTCTGATCGACGGCGCAGTTGCAGCAAAATTTGAACTGGCAATCAAAGAACTGCTGGAAGATCCTATGAGAATTTTACTGTAATGGTTTGATATAGCAATACAAAAGAAGAATCAATATACAAAAGAAAAAAGCAGACAGAGAAAATATACAAAAGATTACCCTCTCAGAGAAAGAAAAACTTGAACAGAAAATTTAGGAGGAAGGACTATGGCTTTTGAAATCAAAATGCCCCAGCTGGGTCTGACCATGGAAGAAGGCACTGTTGCTAAATGGCTGAAACAGGAAGGGGATTCCGTAAAAAAAGGCGATGTGTTGTTGGAAATCACAACAGACAAGCTGACAAGTGAAATTGAAAGTGAAGCCGACGGCGTTCTGTTGAAAATTGTTGCAGAAGAAGGCGAAGATATTCCCGTAAAAGGTTTGCTTGGCTATATCGGTGAACCTGGCGAACAGGTTGGACAGGCTTCCGCACCTGCAGCAGCGCCTGCACCTACACCTGCACCCGCAGCAGCGCCTGCGCCTGCAAAGAAAGCAGGAGATACTTCTGTTGTTGTCGTAGGCGGTGGCCCCGGTGGTTATGTTGCGGCGATCCGTGCAGCACAGCTGGGTGGTAAAGTCACATTGATTGAAAAGAATAAACTGGGCGGTACATGTCTGAATGTAGGATGTATCCCTACTAAAGTACTGCTTCATGCAGCAGAAGCGCTGACAGAAGCAAAACACATGGATAATCTGGGCATTCAGGTATCTGTCAACGGTATTGACTGGAAAGCAGTACAGTCCAGAAAAGAAGCTGTAACAAACCAGCTGGTAAATGGTGTTACAGGCTTGATGAAAGCAAACAAGATTCGTGTCATTGAAGGTACAGCATCTTTTGCATCTAAAACAGCACTGGAAGTTGTGAAAAAAGAC
>CATZIM010000131.1 GCA_958420075.1 uncultured Clostridia bacterium
ATTGACTTATTAAATTCCTGTGACGAAGATGCAATGGAATATAAATGTATAGAATAAAATTAGGGAAATTTTGAAAAATTTCTATAAATCAAGGAATTGCCCGGAAAATAAGGAGATTCTTCTGTTTGAAGAAGCACTGTTATTTCCGGTTGTAATTAATAAATATGAAATACCTTGCATGGTTTATATGTCGGAGTTATAATGAAAATGTCAAAAAAACAGGAAAAATGCAAGGGGGATGGAACACTTGAAGCAATTATACGGGGTTGCTGCTTTAGGCGTAGCCGCTGTGTTGTTTGCAGGGATTTCCGGTACAGAAGTTTTGGCACAGGATATGGAAAATGCTGCAAATAAAACGGCGCAGGGGGCGTTCGAATATTTGTATCTGGGAGAAAATCAGGATGCAAATGAAGTGAAAATCATGATTCAGTTAGGTGATGGTGAGGAAACACCGGAATCTGCGCAGCTGCAATTTCATTATGAAGGGGATACTGAATCAGAAATTGTGGATGCAAGTCAGATTGCGGAAAGAACTGTAACTTTCACACAGGGATTTGATGATGCAACAAAGACTGCAGTGTTGGATACAATTACATGGACAGAAAATGACAAAGTATACACAGTTGATTTTACGGAAAATCAGATAGAGATTGCCGGTAATGATGAGCAAGCAGAAAATACGGCTGTTCTTTATTTGGCAGACGGAACGCAGAAAGAAGTTCCTGTTTCAGAAGAACCTACAATGGAAGAAATACAGGAAGCGGCAGCACAGCCTGCATCTGAAACAATTGTGAAGGAGGATGTGCAGGCAGAAATCAACAGTGATTCTTATACGGGCGGAGAACTTTTTACAGATGTCAAAAAAGAAAATTGGTTTTATCCTGCTGTTAGTTATGTGATGAATAAAGGTCTTATGACAGGCATGGTCAATGGTGGTTTTGCGCCTAATGAAGAACTGAGCAAAGTACAGTTTGCAGTAGTTTTGTATCGTATGGAAGGTTCACCGGAAGTGAGTCTTTCTGCAAATACACTGGCTATTCCAGAAAATGCTTATTATGCACCAGCGGTTTTCTGGGCAAATCAGACAGGATTGCTGGATGGACTTCAAGGGACTTCCATCAAGCCTGAAGACAAAATCACGCGGGAAGAAATGATTACCATGCTGTTCCGCTATGCTCAGCAGAAAGAATTTGACACACAGGAAAGAGCTGATCTGTCACAGTTTGCAGACGCGGAGGATGTATCTCCCTCTGCGAAAGAAGCTGTTTCCTGGGCAGTTGCAACAGGCATGATCAGCGGGGAAGGAAAAGATCGACTTTTGAATCCCCAGGGCAGTGCAAGCAGAGCAGTCTGTGCTGCAATGATTACCCATCTTTGTGAAACATATATGCCGGATGCTTTTGCGGATATTCCCATTTACGCAAAGGCAAATCAGATTGCATTTACTTCTGTAAATCAGGAAACAGGAGATTTTACAGTCACAGTTTCTGGTATTACTGCCAGTGATGATGTGAAAAAAGTAGAAGCAGCCCTTTGGCGTGACAGCAATCAGGGGGATATTTACTGGTATCCTGCCGTTGCGCAAGGAAATGGAGTCTATGTAATAGAAGGAAATGTAGTAAATCATAAACTGCATTTCGGTGTTTATCAGGCACAGGTATATGTAACATTGGCAAATGGTCTGCGCATTCCTGCCGGCACACAGTCTGGAACCATTGAGGGCAGTGAAGCACAGATTCGCATCAGTAAACATGTGAATGATGTATACGATCAGGTGGGACATGACCTCTACGCGTGCTACAAATGGGTTGTGGATAATGTATCTTATAAAAAACTGCCCATTCCTGTAGAGCCAAAAGCAGGTTATACATCCGATCAGTGGTATGCGGTGATGGCATTTGAAGAACATCAGGGTAACTGCTTCTGCTATGCAGGTGCTTTTTATCAGCTTGCCAAAGGTCTGGGATACGATGCAAAATATGTAGAAGGCAAAGTTGCTATGGCAGCAGGCGGTTATGGTCCTCATGGCTGGGTGGAAATCACCAAAGACGGCGCAACCTATATTTGTGACCCGGATATGCAGGACGAAGCACCCAGATATAATTTCTATATGCAGCCGGCAAACAGTCCTGTTATCAAATATGTGCGATAGGTAGGGCAGAAAGATATGGTATTTAGTTCACTGACATTTTTATGTATTTTTTTGCCGGTGGTACTGGCACTTTATTATCTGCTTCCAGCGCTGCGTATCAGAAATGTGTTGCTTATTATAGTCAGTCTGCTGTTTTATGCTTATGGTGAACCGGTATATGTATTGCTGATGATTGCCAGCATCATCATAAACTACATTTTCGGCAGACTGCTGGGAACGGAAAATAAAAAGAAACGACAATGGATTCTTGCCATTGCGGTGATTATCAATATTGGACTTCTAGTGGTGTTCAAGTATCTGGATATGATGGTGCAGACCGTCAACCAGCTTTGCGGCAGTGAAATTCCCTTGGCTGGTCTGGCTTTGCCTATTGGTATTTCCTTCTTTACCTTTCAGGCATTGTCCTATGTTATTGATGTTTATCGCAGAGAAGTGGAGCCACAGAAAAATCTTTGGAATGTGATGCTTTATATTTCCTTTTTCCCGCAGCTCATTGCGGGGCCTATTGTAAAGTATCATGATATACAGGAACAGATCGACAACCGAAATACGGACGTGAAAGAAATTGCGGAAGGTCTGAGAAGATTTATCCTAGGTCTTTCCAAAAAAGTACTGATTTCTAACACCATGGCAATAACAGCGGATGCGCTGTTTGCTGCTGGTACAGGAGAATTGAATATTCTCTCGGCATGGATTGCTGCCATTGCTTATATGCTGCAAATTTATTTCGACTTTAGCGGGTATAGTGATATGGCAATCGGCTTGGGTCATATGTTTGGGTTCCGTTTTCTGGAAAACTTCCGTTATCCTTATATTTCAGCCAATATTCAGGAATTTTGGAGAAGATGGCATATTTCTTTGTCCACATGGTTCAAGGAATATCTGTATATCCCTCTGGGCGGCAATCGGAAAGGAAAAGCACGTACTTGCCTGAACAAAATGATTGTATTTTTCTCAACGGGTTTATGGCATGGTGCAAACTGGACTTTCGTGCTCTGGGGCTTATGGCATGGGGTATTCCTGCTCTTTGAACAGGTGTGTCCTGTAAAAAAACTGCCGAAGGTTCTGGCACATATTTACGCATTACTTGTTGTGTGCGTGGGCTTTGTCATGTTCCGTGCGGATACTTTTGGGCAGGGAATGTTTATGATTGGTACAATGTTTAGCGGTTGGGAATTTTCCTCTGTGCAGATGGCAGTGGTATGGGAACAGTTGACACCCATATTCCTTGTGACATTGGTGATGGCAGTGTTTGGCAGTGCGCCATTGCTTCCCAAAGCTGCGGAGGCTTGTCTGGCGCAGGAAAATTTGCGGAAACCAGCAGTATACTTCAGTTATATGGTAAGTTTTGTGTTGCTGATTTTATGTATGCTGAGTTTGTCCAGCGGAACATATAATCCATTTATTTATTTTAGATTTTAGGGGCTTTGCAAAATGAAACATAAGAAATATTTGATATTTATTATAGCCGTATGGGCATTCTTGGTTTTTCCCTTTGCAGGCATGTTGTTTTGGAGAAGCGACGAAACCACCGAAAATACAGAATTGGCTTCCTTTCCTTCGCTGAAGACCGAGGAAGGCTGGAATCAAAAGTATCTAAGTGAAATGGGAGCCTACTTTGAGGATCATTTTGCACTGCGACAATATTGGGTTACGGCAAATGCCTTGCTGCGAAGCCATGTAATCCAAAGCAGTGCAACAGATCAGGTGGTTCTGGGGAAAAACCATTGGCTGTATTTCAGTGGTACTACAGCCGATTATCAGGGAACCAATTTGTTTTCCGAAAGAGAAATGAACGCCATCCTCCACAATCTGAAACTCATACAGAACTATGTGCAGGAGCAGGGCAGTGCTTTTTATCTCATGGTGCCGCCTAATAAGAACAGCCTGTATGATGAGAACATGCCTTATTATTATCAAAAAGGGAATGAAAGCAATCTGGAAATGTTGACAGAACGTTTTCAGCAGGAAGGCATTTCTTACATTGATCTGTATGAAGCCTTTCTGGAAAAAGAGGAAGTTCTATATTTCCAGCGGGATTCTCATTGGAACAATCAGGGGGCGTTGCTGGCATATAGAAACCTCATGGAGAAAGTGGGGAAAGATTACGAAACTTATCTGAACGTGCCATTTGATGTGGAAAAAGTCCATAGCGGCGATTTGGATGAAATGCTTTTTCCCAAAGCGGTGCAGAAAGAAGAAGATTATTTCTATGATACTGCATCCAATTTTGTCTATGTCAATGAAGTAAAGGACAATATGGATTCCTGGATCGAAACGGAAAATTCCAACGCAACAGGCAGTATTTTGATGTATCGGGATTCCTTCGGGGAAAGTCTTCTTCCCTTTGTGGCAGGAGAATTTGAAAAAGGATATTTTTCCAGACTGGTGCCTTATAATTTGCTGCAGGTAGAGCAGTATCAGCCGGATGTGGTGGTCATTGAAAAAGTAGAACGAAATCTGGATGATTTTATCACAGATATGCCCATTGTGGAATGTCCTCAGGTGGAAAATATCACAGCGCCACAGGCGCAGACCAACACAGAAATGACTGCGGAAAAAGCAGGTTCTTTTCTGGAAATTAAAGGCACTGTGGATGAAAAATATATCCAGCCGGATACACAGATTTATGTTTCCGTGAAGGATGAAAACACCATGGAAACCAAAACATATGCAACTTTTTATGCAGAAACAGAAGATGGGGAAGCCAATGGTTTTCATCTATATTTGAAAGGCGGCAGTGTGCCGGAAGGAAATATACAGCTGAATGTAATTGCGGTAAATGGCAGCCAGCCCTTTATCGTTTGCAGTAAAGAAATCACATGGAATCTTTAGGGAGGTAATGACATGAAAGCAAAAAGAGTATGGGGACTTGTTCTTGCGGCAGCAATGTGTATGGCAGTGGCTGGCTGTGGACAGGAAGAAGCAGAAACAGCGACCACAGAACCTCAGTATCAGGTAATTGGTACAGAAGCGGAAGGTGCTTATGACATTCTGCTGAAAAACAGCATTGGTCAGGATGTGACAGGCATTTCCGTAAAAACTTCCGATGAGGAAGCATATCCTGCCAATATGTTGGCAAGTGACGCTGTTTTGAAAAATGGCGAAACAGCAGAATGGTTCTATATGCCGGAAGAAGCTGCTGAAACAGAAGGCGTAGGAGAAAAAGATGTTGCCCTGAATGTGGTATATCAGGTACAGCTAACATTGGCAGACGGTACAGTTTATGAACTGAGTGCATTGGGGCTGGACGATATTGACCAGAATGTAGAACTGTGTCTGGAAGATGATGTTGTTTTTGCAAAATACACCAGCAAAGCATCCGGTGATGCGGTTTCTACCAAGGAACAGGAAGTTGCTGCGAAAGCACAGAAAGACGCAGAATCTCAGGAAGAAGTGACAAGTGAACCTGCTCCTGCAGAAGAAGTACAGCAGGAAGCACCTGCACAGCCCGCACAACAGAGTGCACCTGCTGCATCCGAACCGCAGCAGGCACCTGCGGAACAGATTCCCGAACAGACAACAGAAGGCTGCCTGACAGAAGGCGGCGGTCCTGCATTCAACTGATTTTGATGGAATCATA
>CATZIM010000132.1 GCA_958420075.1 uncultured Clostridia bacterium
GATGCGGATGACAGGACTTGAACCTGCACGGACGTAATGTCCACTAGAACCTGAATCTAGCGCGTCTGCCAATTCCGCCACATCCGCATATTGTACTTTTTTCTATACATGTTTTTCTTTGCTTAGTTAGAATACTATAAATTTATCTTCTTGTCAACACTTTTTGCCAAAAAATTTTAAAGTATTTTGTATATCATGCAAAACCGGGACAAAAACGTCTATTGCAGGTTGTTTTTCGTCCCACAGGAAATAAAAAAATGACTTGCATTTGCAAGTCATTTTTTCTTTGGATGCGGATGACAGGACTTGAACCTGCACGGGCGCAATGCCCACTAGAACCTGAATCTAGCGCGTCTGCCAATTCCGCCACATCCGCATATCTGGTTTTGTTTCTTGCTGTTTTCAGCTGACTTGGATATCATAATACAAAACCAGAACTTTGTCAACACTTTTTTCAAATTTTTTTAACAAAACAGTGGAACCAGCACCGGCATGGCCAAAGTGCAGATAACACCGCTGACAAAAGCCAGTATGGCTGTCTTGCTGTCTGTATACTTACTCAAAAGAGGCAATGTGGTATCCATAGCTGTTGCGCCTGCGGGAGCAATGGCTGTATAAACGTTTCTGCCTGCCAATACAGGCACCAGCAGAAAAGTCAGCACTTCCCGGAACACATTGGATAGGAAGGAAATGGTGCCGCCAATGGGATTGCCTGCCTCTGTCATGAGGATACCGGACAGGCTGTACCAGCCTAAACCAGAAGTAATGGCCAACCCTTCTTTCAAATCCATACGCAGGATCATAGCGCAGACTGCGCCCCCTGCCAGAGAGCCCAGAATGACCCCCAGAGGAATCACCAGTATCCGCAGACCCATCCGGCGAATCTGCCCGAATACTTCCCGGTTCACGCCCATATCAATGCCCACGGAAAAAAGCAGGATCAGCAGCATATAAGAAGATGCCGTATCCAGAAACCCGCTGACGTTTTCCGGCATGACAACACCTGCACCGATGCCCAGCACAAGGGCAATGAGAATCGCTTTGCTCATTCATTTGCCCCCTTTCGTAAAAATACCTTTGTCAGCAGATACACCACCACAATGGAGCCAATAACCGCCAAAACCGCATACAACAAAGCCTTGCCGCCCAAAGACGGCAAAGCCTGTATGATGTCACCATTTCTGCCGATGCTGACGCCCATACAGAAAATGAGCAGCATCAGCCAAACAGTCTGCAGTTTGGCGTTGATCTTCAGTCCTTTTTCTTTGAGGATGCCGCGGAAGCCCACAACAAACCCCAAAGCCAGTACAATAAATATCTTCGCCATAAGTCTTATACCTGTTTCATCAGATCGACCACTTTGTCGATTTCTTCTCTTGTAACATATTTATGAGTTGCAAAACGCATGATGCCGTTGTCTTCACCGTTGATGATAACATCGTGTTTTGCCATATAGTCCACCAATTCCGCAGAGGACAGGGGATAATCTTTCAAACGGAAAAATACCATATTGATCTGCTGTCTTTCTTTATAAACTTCCAGACCTTTCACACCGCAAAGGGCTTCTGCCATATATTTGGCGTTGTCATGGTCTTCCTGCAGGCGTTTAGACATCACATTCAGCGCGATTTTGCCTGCTGCCGCAAGAATACCTACCTGACGCATACCGCCGCCGATGATTTTACGTTTTCTTCTGGCAACGGCAATGAATTCCTTGCTGCCCACCAGTACAGAGCCTACAGGTGCGCACAGCCCTTTAGACAGGCAAACGGAAACGCTGTCCGCATACTGCGCGATTTCTTTTGCTTCTACGCCCAGAACAGTAGCTGCGTTGAAAATACGTGCACCGTCCAGATGGATAGGCAGGTGGTATTTGTCTGCCAGTTCTCTTACGTTCTTCATGTATTCCAGACTTCTTACCTGACCATCGGAATCGGCATTTTCATAAGAAATCAGGGCTGTTTTGGGCTGATGAATGTCGTCAGGGTCTTTACGGATATATTTTTCGATGATATCCAGAGGCATTTCCCCATTCACATTCTGAACAGTACGCAGCTGTGCACCTGCAATGATGGCAGCCGCACCTGCTTCATGTGCTACGATATGGCAGTTATCGGGCAGAATCACTTCTTCCCCACGGTTTACATGGGTAAACAGTGCCAGCTGATTGCTCATAACGCCACTAGGTACAAACAGACCAGCTTCCTTGCCCATGATTTCCGCTGCCAGTGCTTCCAGTTCGTTTACGGTCTGGTCATCGCCATAAACGTCATCACCTACAACAGCTTCATACATGGCTTTACGCATTTCCTCGGTGGGCACCGTAACGGTGTCGCTTCTCAAATCGATTTTTCCGTTAATCATTCTGATTACGCCTCCCCGGTCATTTTTTCTCTGATTGCGTCAATTTCTTCACTTTCAATGTATTCGTCAAAGGTCATCTGTCTGTCGATGATGCCGCCAGGCAGAATCTCGATGATTCTGTTTGCAATGGTCTGTGTAAACTGATGGTCATGGGAATCGAAAAGCAGTGTGCCTTTGTAATCCATCAGACCTTCGTTCAGTGCAGTGATGGATTCCAGATCCAGGTGGTTGGTAGGTTCATCCAGAATCATAACATTTGCGCCGCTCATCATCATTTTGCACAGCATGCAGCGTACTCTTTCCCCACCGGAAAGGACGTTTGCTTCTTTCAGAGCTTCTTCGCCGCTGAAGAGCATTCTGCCCAGCCAGCCACGGATATCCGCGTCATACTGTTCCCCTTCTTTTGCGAAAGGACGCAGCCATTCAATCAAAGAATCGTGGCAGCCATCGAAGTATTCCGCATTGTCTTTGGGGAAGTAAGCTGTCTTTGTGGTGATACCCCATTTGAAAGTACCTTCGTCGGGTTCCAGTTCACCCATAAGGATACGGAACAGTGTAGTTCTTGCGATTTCGTCTTTGCCAACGAAAGCAACTTTGTCGTTGGGACGAATCATAAAGCTTACGTTATCCAGCACTTTTTTGCCGTCAATGGTCTTGGACAGACCTTCTACCAGCAGTACGTCATTGCCCACTTCTCTATCCTGTTTGAAGCTGCAGAAAGGATATCTTCTGGAAGAAGGTTTGATGGTATCCATCTGCAGGTTATCCAGCAGTTTTTTACGGCTGGTTGCCTGTTTTGCTTTGGAAGCGTTGGCACTGAAACGCTGGATGAATTCCTGCAATTCTTTGATTTTCTGTTCCACGCGTTTGTTCTGATCTTTCAACTGACGCTGTGTCATCTGTGTATAGCTGTACCAGAAATCGTAGTTACCAACGAACATGGTGATTTTGCCATAGTCGATGTCGGCGATGTTGGTACAAATCTTATTCAGGAAATGTCTGTCGTGGGATACGACGATAACTGTATTTTCAAAGTCCATCAGGAAGTTTTCCAGCCATTTGATAGCGTGCAGATCCAGATGGTTGGTAGGTTCGTCCAGCAGCAGAATGTCAGGATTGCCGAAGAGCGCCTGTGCCAGCAGGACTTTCACCTTCTGGGTACCTGTCAATTCTTTCATTTTTACATAATGGAATTCGTTGGTAACACCCAGACCATTCAGGAGGATTTCCGCGTTGGATTCGGCAGACCAGCCGTCCAGTTCCGCAAATTCCCCTTCCAGTTCGGATACCTTGATGCCATCTTCATCGGAAAAGTCCTCTTTTGCGTAAAGGGCTTCTTTTTCCTTCATAATGTCATAGAGACGTTTGTGGCCGTACAGAACGGTTTCCACAACTTCAAATTCGTCGAACATGAAGTGGTCCTGTTTCAGTACTGCCATACGTTCGCCGGGGGTAATGAATACAGAACCTTTGTTGGGTTCCAGTTCCCCTGCCAGTATTTTCAAAAATGTGGACTTGCCGGCACCGTTAGCACCAATGAGTCCGTAGCAGTTGCCTTTGGTAAAGTTGATGTTCACATCATTGAACAGTACGCGTCCGCCGTACTGTAAGCTTACACCTTGTGCTGCGATCATGTTTGTTGTTCTCCTTTTCTCTATTCTTTTTTACTCAAATCTTTCCTATTATAGCGCATCTGTCCCGCAAAATATAGCCCAAATCCATGTTTTTTGCATTTTTCCGGGATTTTTGCCCCAAAAAAAGACGGTCATGTATGTTTTTTCATACACAACCGTTGAAAATCTTTTTTTCTTACGCCGCATCACTTTCGTTCATGCTGGTGATTTCCTGTTCATAATTGATGGCGCCCTGGGCTTCCGCCGGAATTTCGATGGACTGCACACCATTGAGATCGGAAATATCCATAGTCACACCGTATTCCTGCACGGTGATGCCTGCGCTGTCTGCCTGCAATTCTTTCAGTACATTGTTTGTCACTGTCTGCAAAACATTCGCTAAATCCATATGACAGGATACTGCTTCGCCCGTATCTTCTTTGAATACGAAAGTAACGGGAACATCTGCCACGCCTTCATAATAATTTTCCGCAATGCCGCTCATACCAGCCAATTGCAGCAGCTTTCCGCCTTCCACAACGGTATAAACATCCGCTGCCGGCAATGTACCCTGGAGTGTCACCTGTTTGTTTTCTCTTGCTGTTTCCTGCCAGGTAGATGTATGCTGCAGGAGTGTAATCATATTTTCCCGCACATCATAAATCTGTACGGAATCCAAAGCCGCGTCTTTTTCCAAAGACATTTCTGTCCACTGGTTGTTATAATTCATAAACAGATTCACATTGGTATCTTCCGCTTCCAGATACCGCTGTGTGGAATAACTCTGTCCGCCTGCACTGTTGAGCACTTCTGTGATCTGCATACAGAAAGGCTCCTTGATCTGGGAAACCGTCACTTCTGTACTGTCACTGCTGTCCTGCATATTGGAAACCACATTCATCGCGCCTTTATAGCTGTTTGCTTCTTCCAGACTCTGAAGCGCCGCTGTTGCATATTCTGCGGGAGTCATCCCCGTCTGCGCTGTATTCTCCGCGTTTTCGGGTGTTCCGCAAGCCGCCAGACAAACAACTGCTGTGGCAGCCAAACAGATTTTTGCTGCTCTGAAAAAGTTCTTCATTTCCTAACCCCCTATCCTACGCAATTTCTGCATGGGTATCCTTTCTGTTTTTATTGTAGCGAAAAACAGTTTTCATTGCAAGGGGAATGCCAATGTTTCAGAAAAATATAAGAATTTCGCTTCTTTCTTGTAAGATTTCCTCCACTGACCCTCTGTTCTTCCCCAGAGAACCGCTTATTTGCTCCACTTTTTTCCTTTTTCTGACATTCAAAAAAAGACTGTCTGTTCCCCCCGGAAAGACAGTCTTTTTTTGTTCCGTTCTATCTCATCATCTCGTATAACACCCTTAACAGGTCTTCATCTTCCCGCACATGGGCAAAAACAGCATCCCGGCGGCTGCAAAATTCTCTGAGAGCCGCTCGCTGTTTCATGAGGGCTTTTTTATAAGCTGCCGCCATGGCTTCGTTCAGCTCCAGATCTCTGCTTTCTCCCGTTTCCGCATCCACCAGCCGAACAGCGCCGCCCACTTTCGGTTCTTCCTCCTCCTTTGAAAGAACCTGTACCAGCAAAACCTCCTGTTTTTTCTGCTGGAGCAGCTTCACCGTATCCTCGATGCCATTGTCTGTCATAAAATCAGAAATCACAACGGCAATGCCCCGCCGCAAAGGGCCGCATCCCATGGCTGCGGACAAAGGCG
>CATZIM010000133.1 GCA_958420075.1 uncultured Clostridia bacterium
AACCATGCAGTTAGTCTGCGAAGGCAAAAAGGAGGCATACAATTATGAAACGAATGGCAATTTGTGCTGTCACAGCGACAGTGATGCTGGGCGTCACCGGCTGCGGCGGCAATACAGCAAACAATCTGGGTGCCACAGACGATTATCGGAATGATGTCTATGGCAGCAATGTTTATTGGGATGAAAGCTACGGCATCAATAATGGCGCATACTGGGATCGCACCACTTACGGCACACCAAAGAGCACCGATACAGGCTCTTTTGCCAAAGATGTGAAAAATGGCGTGGAAAACATGGCTAATGACGTGAAAAACGGCGTGGAAAATGTGGGCAATGACATGAAAAACGCCGTGAATGACGCCACAAATACCAACAGCAGAAACATGATGAACTGACCGAAGGGGGCGTAAGCCATGGGCGAAAAGGTGAAAATACGCCTGACGGGGCTGGTGACAGGCTTTGTCAATGGGCTGTTTGGCAGCGGCGGCGGTACCTTAGTGGTGCCTGCCATGGAGCGGTTCCTCCATGTGGAAACCCATAAAGCCCACGCCACTGCCATAGCGGTGATACTGCCTCTCAGTGTCCTTTCTCTCCTGATTTATTTCTGGCAGGGAGAAATGGCATGGCAGGTTGCCCTTTGGGCTTCCGGCGGCGGTATCATCGGCGGAAGAATTGGTGCCAAACTGCTGGGAAAACTCAGCGGCATGTGGCTCCACCGGATATTCGGCTTGTTTCTCCTTGCGGCAGCCGTCCGCATGGTGCTGTGTTAGGCGTATTGCTGGCGGGGCTTCTGGCAGGCATCGTCAGCGGTATGGGCATTGGCGGCGGCGCCATCCTCATTCCTGTGATCCTCTGGGTGACGGATGTGACACAGCAGCAGGCACAGGGCGTGAATCTGCTGTACTTTCTGCCAACGGCAGCCGTTGCCCTTGTGACCCATGTGAAAAATGGAAGCGTGGAAACGCCTGTGGCAAAATCCCTCATCTGGACAGGACTTCTGGGCGCTGCCGCCGGAGCTTTGCTGGCATTGTGGCTGGAGGGAGAACTGCTGCGGAAATTATTCGGCGGTTTTCTCTTTGCCGTTGGTCTGGCAGAGCTGTATAAAGGCAGAAAAGAGCAGACAACAGATGGAAAGGAGAAGGATCATGGACTATAAGGACTTTGAAAAGCTGAAAGAACGGTTTTCCCGTGCCAATACCGATGAGAAAGTTTCTCTCTATGTGAACACACCGGGACTGACCAAAGACCAGTATCGGGAACTGCTTGAAATGTACCCCAAAAAAGACTGGAATCTGCTGGATCAGGCGCTGTGGTAAAAGATATGAGCACAAAACCCTCATGGTTTTGTGCTCATACTGTTAAAAACTATATTTTACACTTTTGCAAGAACGCGGAAGGGCTTGGGAAACAAAGCGTGTCCCAAATTCAATCCGCAGTCAGAATTCATTTCTGACGAGGAAAAGCGGGAGTTTCAAGGCTTTAAGCCGATGGGACTCCTGCTTTATACTTCTGTCTACTCGTCAAAGTCTTGAATGAAATGAGACTTTGACGACAGGGTGACGATTTTTTCGACACCCTGCAAGCACAAAACCCCATGGTTTTGTGCTTTTTCTTTTGGTATGGATTCTGTTTTTTATGGATATGCTTTTTTGTGATACCATGCCCCATGGATTTGGGTGGGATACATATTTCCATTTGACGGCATATCTGCTATAATAAAGCAAAACAAAGGAAGAAAGGCGGTGGCACGGCATGCAGCTCATTGAAAACCTGTTTGTGGGAGAAAGTGTGGGAAATCTGGGTACAGTGGTTTATAGTCTGAAACGGGACATTCCTGTTTTTCGTCTGTACTGTCTGGTGTATTTTGCGGACAGAAACCGGATAGAAATCCTTTCCTCCAAAGAGCTGTTCACAAAGAAATACCGCAGCCGCAAAGGCATCATTGCCGGTGTTGCCATGGGGCGGCACGAAGCTGTTGACCTGCTGTGCTACATGCTGGAAGAGGCGGCGAAAGCCGGGCGGGATTTGACAGACCCGTCGGCGTGGCTGCAATAAAAAGAGGATGATGAAGTGAAGAAATTCGGTTGGCGTTTTTTGGGGTTTGTAGCATCTCTCGCGTTGATGCCTGCCCTTCTTTTGACCTGTGTCCAGTGGCGTGTCAGCTCCATGGATTATTTCCGGGAGGAATACGCCAAATATGACGTTTTGGAACGGGTGGATATGAACATGGATGACCTTTTGTATCTGACAGAGGAAATGATGGCATATCTTTACGATAAGCGGGAAGAATTACAGGTGACTGTTCCCATTGGCGGAGAAGAACTGCCTTTTTTCAGTAAAAAGGAAATCCGCCATATGGTGGATGTAAAAAATTTGTTTTCCGCAGGCATGGATATCCGTAATGGCTGTTTGGTGTTTACCCTTGCAGCGGCCATTGTCATGTTCGCGAAGAAAAAAGGAAGGACATTCCTGCGTACCCTGCAGGCGGGCATTGGTATGTTTTTTGCCGCCTGTGGTTTGCTGGTGGCATTGATGCTGACAGACTTCAATAAATATTTTACCCAGTTTCACCTGATATTTTTTGATAATAATGACTGGATACTGGATGAGCGGGTGGACCGCCTCATCAATATTGTGCCCGAGGGCTTTTTCAGTGACACTGCCTTTTGGATTGGCGGTGTGTTTCTGGGGGTGTGCCTCCTGCTGTTTGTGGGAGCAGAAATCATCCTGCGCCTTTGGGGCAGAAAATACTTGACGGAAGAACAGAATGGGAGCGTTGAAATCCATTGATTGGCGTATTGTTGTTTATATTAAAGTGCATAGGGATTCTCCTGCTGGCGCTGGTATGCCTGTTGCTGCTCATCACGCTTGTGGTGCTTCTTGCGCCCATTCGCTATGAGGCTGGGGGCGAGAAAACCGATGCCATCCGGGCAGATGGTCAGATCAAATGGCTGTTTGTGCAGGTGGTGGCAAGATGGCAGATGGGGGATAAAGAACCATTTGTGGATTTGCTCATTTTCGGGAAATCCTTGCTGGAGAAAAAGAAGGCTAAAGCCAAAGCCGCAAGGAAAAAACGGAAGAAACCCCGGCCCCAGAAAGAGGGAGATTTGATTTATACTAGGGAAAAGGCAGCGCCGCCAAAGGATACGCCGCCCAGACCGGTTATGGAGCAGGAAGTTCCCAAAGAAGTTGTAAAAGAAGAAGTTATAAAAGAAGAAATTCCGAAAAAGGAACCTCCAAAAGAGGAAATCCGTAAAGAGAAAATCCCGAAGGAAGAACCTCGGAAAGAAGAACCTCCAAAAGAGGAAATTCCCAAGGAAGCACCGGAAGAAAGTAAAAAAGAACCCAACACCGTCCGTCCCATGCAGAAAAAACAGGGCATGCGGCGGGTACGTTTGGAAGATATTGAAGAGGAAAAGCCCACCGAACCAAAAGCGGAGGACTTCCCTGACGATTTGGATGATGCCTTTTTCACCGGAGAAGATGGGGACGCAGAGAAAAAGGAAGAAAATCCCCTGTGGAAACAGCTTCTGGCGGTGGAGGACAAAAAAGGCATTGCCAAAGCCTTGTGGAAATTCATCAAGCGTATGGCAAAGGGCATCCTACCGGGGCACCTCATCATCAAAGGTACCTTTGGCACGGGGGACCCTGTCTGGACAGGGTATCTTCTGGCAATGGCAGGCATATTGAAAGGAAAATTCGGCGAAGATCTGGAAATCAAAGGGGATTTTGCCAAAGCCACAGCGGAAAACATCGTTGTGCGGGTGAAAGGGAAAATCGTTCCTGGCTATCTCCTTTACAGCACACTGGCTTTTGCATTGGCGAAGCCTGTACGCCGTTTGATTATGACACTGTGGAAAGGAAGAAAACAGCATGAGTAAAGAATTTGACACTTCATTGGATGTATTATTCGGAAAAGTAGACGAACTGGTTTCCACCAAAACCGTTGTAGGGGAAGCCATCGTTATTGGCGATGTAACACTGCTGCCTTTGATTGAAGTTGGCGTTGGTGTTGGTCTGGGGGGCAAGGATTCCGGCGGTTCCGCTGGCGGTATGGGTGCCAGAATTACACCTTCCGCCGTGCTGGCAATCCAGAACGGCAGCGTGCAGCTCATCAACATTAAGAATCAGGATGCTGTCAGCAAGCTCATCGACATGGCACCCGGCGTTGTGAACAAACTGAACTTTGGTGCTGTTTTCGGTCATAAGAAAGAAGAAAAGCCCGAACCGGATGTAAAGTTTGAAGAAGAATTGGTTGTTGAGGAATAAAAAACTGGGGGGATACCCGTGACAAGAACACTCATTGAATATTATGACAAAGACGTTTTGAAAAATATCATGGGGCCGCTGACACTGCATCCCGATAAGGTGATTTTTCTTTATGACAGCGGCATGCAGGATATGACGGCTTTCCGCGCCCTTCATACCTGTTTCAAGCGGCATATTCCCCATATTACATTGGAAAGATACCCTGTGGACATCCTGTCCATGGATAAGATTTACCGCAAAACTGCCCAGGTCATCGAAAACAACGAGAATTGTTTTCTGGAACTGACTGGTGGTAGTGAACTCATGGTCATTGCCGGTTTTCGTGCCGGCATGGAAAAAGGCGCAAAGCTCATCCATACGGATTTGGTGCATAACCGCATCACAGACCTTTTGACAGACGAAACCGTTGCGCCTACGGCCACATTATCTTTGGAGGACTTTGTGGACGCCAGAGGGGCATGCTTCATTGGCGAGTCTCATCGTCCGCCGGAACCGGAACGCTTTGACGCTATCTGGGAAATGGCGCGGTATTTGTTCCGCCATCTGGAGGAATGGAAGCACACATGCAGTTATCTCCAGACTGTAGCGGCAAGATATTTGCCCCACGAAGTCTATATGGACTCCAAAGAACTGATTTATATGAAAAACGGCAAGAAAACCTATCCCGATAAAGCCATTCTGAAAGAATTTCAGCGCTTAGGCTTCCTGAAAAATCTGGTCATGGATGGGGAACGGGTGCGGTTTTCCTTCTGTTCCGTGGATGACCGCCAGTATTGCACAGGCTATGGGGTCTGGCTGGAACTTTATGTGTATATCGCTGCGAAAAAATCCGGCGTTTTTGATGATGTAAAACTAGGCACCATGATTGATTGGAACGCTTATGATGGCGTAGTGGTGGCTGGAAACGAAATCGATGTGATCCTCATGGAGCAATCCCTGCCGGTGTTCATTTCCTGCAAGCTCCGCAGTGCCGATACGGCAGCCCTTAACGAACTGCTCATTGCTAAAAAACGTGTGGGCGGCTGGTTTTCCAAAGGGGTCATGGTCACATTCAGCCGGGAAAAAGCCGAGAACAGCGGTACATATAAACGCGCCCAGGAATTGGGCATTGAACTGCTGGACGCCGGAGATATTCTGGCGGAGGATTTCCCCGCCCGTCTGGTTCGTGCCATCAAGGAGCATGACCTGGTGAGCCTGAAATGGAAGAAAGTATAAAGGAGAAGTACCTCTATGGCAAAAAAGAACAATCGCAACACCAAAAGCCGCATCATCGCCGCCGCTTGGAAACTTTTTTACGAGCAGGGCTATGATGATACCACCGTGGAGGAGATCGTGGAGGAGTCCGGCACATCCAAAGGCTCTTTTTACCATTATTTCAACGGCAA
>CATZIM010000134.1 GCA_958420075.1 uncultured Clostridia bacterium
CTACCACCTGACCGGTGAGCATCCCATGGATACCGGCGCCTTTGGCAATGGCAAGCATTGCGCCGGTAGTTTCCTTGCAGGGATTTTCATAACAAGCCTGAGCCATGGTTTCCATAGCGTGATGGAGCAGGCCATCCCCTGCCAGAATTGCCATATCTTCGCCATATACTTTATGACTGGTCAGTCTGCCGCGGCGATAATCGTCGTTATCCATAGCAGGCAGATCGTCATGAATCAAAGAATATGTATGAATCATTTCCAAAGCACAAGCAAAAGGCATTGCCATCTCTTTTTTGCCGCCTACGGCTTCACATGCCGCCAGCACCATCATAGGGCGCAGACGTTTGCCGCCGGCAAAAAGGCTGTAACCCATTGCTTCAAAAATCACAGGAGGAAATGCCTCCTGTTTGGGTATATATGTCTGCAAAGCAGCTTCGATTTCCTGAATGCGTGCCTGCATATCACTTTTGAAGTCCATTTTCCATATCCTCCTCTGCAAAAGGTGTTTCTTCCCATAAGCCTGCCTCTTTGCGCAGCATCACAATGCTTCCCTCTGCCGCCGCCAGTTTTTCCTTGCAGACTGCCGAAAGACTCAAGCCTTCCTGATAAAGCTTCACCGCTTCTTCCAAAGGAACTTCTTCTCTTTCCAGCCGGTCAACGATTTCTTCCAGCCGTGTCATGGCTTCTTCAAAGGTGACTTTCTTCTTCGCCATGGGTAAACACCTCCTTTTCCTGAATATTCGTTTCCATTTTGCCATCCTGCAAATGCAGGGTGACTCTATCCCCCACTTCCGCCTGTTTTACGGAAGTCAGTAATTTCCCTGATGATGTGACAGCCATCACATATCCCCGTGACATGACCGCCAGTGGTGACGCGGCTTCCAGACGATTGGTCAGGTACTGCCATCGTTCTGCCCGCTGCATCAGACGATTGGTCATTTCTTTATCCAGCCGCTGCTGGGTTTCTTTCACGTCCATCATGGTACGGTAAATCCGCTCCAAAGGTCTTTCCATGACAGGACGGGATTTCAACAAATCCAGCCGTCTGCGGCAAGATGTCAAAAGCGCGCTTACATCTCTTTCCAGACGCAGTTCCAGACGATGAAAGGCTTCCCGCCGTTCAGCCAAAGGCGTTGTTGCCAATTCCGCTGCCGCAGAAGGCGTAGGCGCACGCATATCCGCCACAAAATCCGTGATGGTAAAGTCCGTTTCATGACCCACAGCAGAAATCACTGGAATCTCTGACGCAAAAACAGCTCTTGCCACATTTTCGTCATTGAAGCACCACAAATCCTCCATGGAACCGCCGCCGCGTCCCAAAATGATGACATCCGCCTTTCCCCATTCATTGACCAGTTTCAGGGAACGGACAATATCTGCCGCTGCCTGTTCTCCCTGTACCAATGTGGGAAAAATCGCCACTTTCACATTTGGGTCTCGACGCTTGACGATTTGCAGGATATCCCGCACAGCCGCACCTGTCGGAGACGTGATAACTGCGATGCAGGAGGGATTTTTCGGAATTTCTCTTTTGAAATCCCCGTCAAACAATCCTTCTGCCGCCAATTTTTCTTTCAACTGTTCAAAAGCAACCTGTAAGGCTCCAATGCCCAAAGGCTCCATAAATTCCGCATAAAGCTGATACTGTCCAGTTTTCTCATAAAGAGAAATGTGACCGTATACCACCACCTGCATGCCGTTTTCCGGTTCAAAAGGCAGTCCTGCCGCATCCTGCCGAAACATGACACAGGACAGGGCACCGGATGCATCTTTCAACGTAAAATACAAATGCCCGGAGCTATGGGCTTTGAAATTGGAGATTTCCCCTTTCACCAAAAGACTGCTTAATATAAAATCGTTTTCCAGTAAATTGCGAATATAACGGTTGATCTGTCCAACCGTAAAAATTTTCGGTTCAATCATACCGGTTCATTTCCCTTCAGACAGAAGCGATTTTCCCCAGCACACCATTGATGAAGGCAGGCGCTTCGTCAGAGCTGTATTTCTTCGCCAGTTCCACCGCTTCGTTGATAACAACGCCCACAGGCGCGTCTTTGCTGTATTTCAGTTCATATACTGCCAGTCGCAGAATCGCCAGATCCACACGGTTCATTCTCTGAGTGTTCCAGCCTTTTGCAAAGCTGTCGATGACAGCATCAATGGCTTCCAGATTGGCTCTGGTGCCTTCCACTGCTGCCATGGTGTAAGCCTTGTCTTCTTCTGTTACCACTTCGTCCTGTTCCGCAAAAAACAGATCTGTCATCTGTTCCTGTTCTTCCGCTGCGTTGAATTCCATCTGGAACAACAGTACAAAGGCATTTTTTCTCGCATTTCTTCGGCTCATAATCTTCCTCCGCTTTTCTAATTACAATAGGGACAAATACCACTCCCATACAGGAGTGGTATAATTCCGTTTTTTATTCTTCTTCCTCCGCTTTTGCGGTTTTTTCCTTCACGATGCCTGCCACTGCCACATTGACAACAGGCACAGAAAGTCCTGTCATGGTTTCCACGGCATTTTTGACTCTCTTCTGCACTTCTTCAGCAACAACCTGAACTTTCGTACCAAAGTTCACGATGATTTCCATATCCAGTACCACTTCATCGCCGTCACTTTCCACTTTGGCACATTTTGTCTGGCTTTTCTTACCGAAAAACTCTACAAAACCTTTTCCGCTTCCGGCGCCTTCTGTCACGCCATCTACTTCCAGTGCCGCTGTTACAGCGATGACACCAATAACTTCATCTGCGATCTGAATCTGCCCGTTTGTGATTTTGTCTTCAGACATATTTCCGACCTCCTGTCTTGTCTTACAAAACAGCATTCCCACTGCGCTCAGTGGTATCAAATCCTGCAATGCCGTTTCTCTGTCTTTCATATCAGTATACCAGAAAAGATACCTCAATGCAAATAAATATACAACAAAACATGTATAAATTCACATTATACGTTCGCCGTCAGACATACTTTTTCCTTCTGCAAAATCTCCTGCGTCAATTCCAGTGCCCGCAGGATGGCACCGTCCATATTGTAATAGCGGTATTCTGCCAGTCTGCCGCACAAATACAGGTTGTCCCACTGCTGCAACGCTTTTTGATACATTTCATAAAGGCTTCTGTTCTGTTTGTTTTCAATGGGATAATAAGCTTCCTGCCCTGCATTTGCCGTAAATGCCATGGGATACTCCCGAAGAATTGAGGTTACCCCCGTCTTATGCTGTCCTGTCAATTTTTTAAATTCCGTGATTCTGGTAAAGTCTTCACTGTTTGGATAATTTACAACGCTTGCAGACTGAAAATCGTCCTGCTGCAATGTTTCAAATTCCAGACGCAAAGAACGATAAGGCAAGAATCCGAAGCAGTTTTGCAGCAAAGCATCCGGCATGCCTGTATAAATAAATATACCATCAAAGGGTTCTCCATCAAAGCGCATAGTACCATCCGGCTGCAGTGTCAGCAGATCCATCACATCCACGCCTGTTTGACAGACAATATTTTTATGGTGCAGCATATTTTCAAATATCTTCGTATATCCTTCCGCCGGCATCAGCTGATAACGGTCACCAAAATAACGGTCATCTCTGCCCAATACCACAGGCACGCGGCTGATGACAGAACGGTCTACCTCCAGCACAGGCATACCCCACTGTTTTGCAGTATACCCTTTAAATACATTGTCAAACACAAATTGTCCCAGTTCTGCAATCTCCTGATCTGTATGTTCCATCAGTTCCAGAACCGTCACTCTTGTTTTTCCTGAAAAAGTCCTGTGCAGTTTTGCTTCCAGTTTTTTTGCCTGTTCCATGGGGAATAAGGCTTCCAAAGAAGTGAAATTAAAAGGAATGGGAACTTCTTTTTCTTTGATTTTGCCCTTTACCCGATGTTCATATGTATTCCACTGTCCAAACTGCCGGATATAGCGGAAAACCTTCTCATCATTGGTATGGAAAATATGGGGGCCATAAACATGGATACGGATGCCCGCTTCATTTTCTTCTTCATACATATTTCCGCCAATGTGTGCTCTTTTTTCCAGTACCAGCACCTGTTTTCCTGCTTCTGCCATCTCTCTTGCCGCAACGGCGCCTGCAAAGCCTGCACCTGCCACGATCACATCAGGTTTCCCCTTCCACTGTTTCATCATAGTTGCTCCCTCTTTCTATCCTTTTCCTTTCGTTTCATTGATTTATGTTCTTTGGCTACGAAAATGACAGACGCACCAAACGCCTAAGCTTACCAGCAGCACCATATAAAAACTAATGCCTCTGGAAATGCACATGGATGCCGCTAAATCACTCCCCGGAAACACTGACGCAAACACCGCCGTGTAAACCAGTTCCGAAATGCCTGCCGACCCAGGGAACGGCAGCATGTCCACTGCAATATATACTGTTGCCTGCAGCACCATAATCCAAAACAGACCAACGCCTTCCAATCCCATGGCACGATAAATGAGCCATGTCAGGAAAAACAGACTGCATCTCTGCACAAGTGTCATGATGGTTGCCACCACAATTTTTCTTGGATTTTCCTGAAAAAACCGTACCACTGCACCATATCTTGCCACTGCTTCCCGCAGATGTTCTTTCCGTTCTTCTTTGGGATGAAGCAGTCTGATTTTCACCAGCAATCCTTCCAGAAACAACGCCGTTTTTTCCGCACATACAGGCGTTACCATCACCCACACCAGTATGGCAACTAATATGGCATTCAGTACGATTCCCAGATAGAACAGCCAATAATATCCCTGAAAATAAGCACCTAACTGTTTATGCCAAAAAACTGCAATAAACAGCCCCAAAACCGCCAGTACAAATTTATACAGCACAGCCACCACCATCAGCACTGGTGTACTGTCAGCCAATGGCAGTCCTGCCTTTTTCATATAATAAAGCTGGGCAGGCTGCCCGCCTGTGGCAGAGGGCGTGATACCGGAAAAGAAAAATCCGATAAACGACCAGCTGATGCATTTCAGCAACGGCATCTTCTGTCCGATTGCCCGCAGCAGATAACAGATGATACTGCCTTCTGCCGCCACAAAAAACAATGCTGTCACAATACCAGCCAAAATCCATATATGTTCCGCTCGAGCCATTGCTCCAGCCACAGCCCGCATATCATTGTTTTCCACGAGGACGTATATGGTAATCCCGATGAGCAGGCACAAAAACAGAATACTGCCCACATATTTACGTACCATACACTTCTCCTTTCCCATAATACGAATGACGGCTTATGACATAATCCGACAAATATCCTTCGTAAAGCACCTGTAACTGTTCCAATTCATAGAAATCCCTTGGCGTAACCATGGAGAAATGCTTGTCAAAAAGTGTCAGCCCCACCTCATCCATGGCCTGTGCCAGAAAGGAAGAACAGGTGTAATGATTCTTCTGATAAAAAGGCTTCTGCAGCCAGATAAAAGGCAGTCCAATGATACAGTAATGATATTGGAATCTTTTTGCATAACAGGCGTTCATTTTTTCCCACAGCCGTTCTTTCTGTTCCGCTGTGCAGGAAAGCTCGCAGACACGATACCTTGCATCGGGAAATACCCGCAGTATTTTCGGTGTATTCTCCCGAATGAAGCCTGCAAAAAACGGAATGGCAGGATCTCGTCT
>CATZIM010000135.1 GCA_958420075.1 uncultured Clostridia bacterium
AACGGATGCAGATGAACAAAATCAAAAAGTAAATGGGTGGAAAGAAAAGAATTTAAAAAATTAATAAAACTTGGGAATCTATATGCCCCAAAAAGATGACAAATTGCGGAAGAAAGATAGATTCAAAAAATAATTGAAGAGAAGATGAATTTACATATGGAAAAATATGGATTTTTAGGGGCCGTATATGATTTTTGCATAAGAAAATAGTGAGAAAAAGCGCAAAAAATAGACTTTTTGTATGACATATGGTATACTGCAAGAAAACAAAAATAGGAAGGTGAGTATCGTGCCGGAATTGGATTTTCAATTTAAAGATATTATGCAGATGGAACATCCTGAACTGATTTTGAAAAAAGCAAGACCTTTTATGGACTTGATGATGGAATATCAATGTGCATTGATGGAAGTGGAAACAAAGCTGAATGTTTTAAATGAGGAATTTGCAGCAAAATACCAGCGCAATCCTTTTGAATCCATCAAATCCAGAATCAAAGAACCGTTGAGTATTATCAATAAAATGAAAAGAAAAGGCTTTGAATTATCCGTAGAAAGCATGGAAAAGAAATTATTTGACATTGCAGGGATTCGCGTCATTTGTTCTTTTTGTGATGACATTTATGCCATTGCCAGCATGCTGACAGGACAGGATGACATCATTTTGGTGGATGTAAAAGACTACATCAAGAATCCCAAGCCGAATGGATACAGGAGTTTGCATTTGATTTTGGATATTCCCATTTTCCTTTCTTCTGGAAAGAAACATATGAAAGTGGAAGTACAGTTCCGTACCATCGCCATGGATTTCTGGGCGAGTCTGGAACACAAGGTAAAATACAAAAAAGATGTGGAACATTCAGAAGAAATTGTGGCAGAATTGAAAGAATGCGCAGACGTGATTTCTGCTATGGATTGTCGGATGCAGGAAATTCGGAATAAAATCGAGGGAAAAGCATGAACGATGCAGGGGCAAACAACAAAAATGGTTTATTGGAAAAAGGGCGCAGCGGCATACTGCATGTGATTTTTGGGCGTTCTGCAGTGGTGCTGGTACTGATTTTGATTCAGCTGATCTTGATGTTTCTGGTGTTTGACTATTTCCGAAAAAGTGTGCCTTACTTTTTTGGCGGACATTTGATCATTGCACTGGCACTGGTTTTTATTGTGCTGAATCGTCCATCAAATCCTGCCATGCAGCTATCCTGGGTAGTCATTATCATGATTTCGCCCATTGTGGGTGGACTATTTTATTTTTACGTAGAAACTCATCCTGGTCAGAGAATTTTGGAAAAGCGGCTGGAAACCCTTTATAAACAGACGGCTAAGTACATCACACAGGATGAAGAAATTGCCAAGAAGCTGGCGAAGCGGGACAAAGGAACAGCAAGGCTGGCAGATTATATACGCAAGCATGGAAATTTTTCTGTATACCAGAATACGAAAGCGACGTATTTTCCTTTGGGGGAAAACAAGTTTGAAGCTATGCTGCGGGAACTGGAAAAAGCCGAGAAATTTATTTTTCTGGAATATTTTATTGTGGAAAAAGGGTATATGTGGGCGAAAGTACTGGAGGTTTTGCAGCGGAAGGTAGCAGAAGGTGTAGAGGTACGTTTGATGTATGACGGCACTTGTGCATTCAATTATTTGCCTTACCGTTATCCTGATGAAATCAAGAAAATGGGCATTCAATGCAAGATGTTTTCGCCTATTTTGCCCATATTATCCACCCATTACAACAACCGTGACCACCGAAAAATACTAGTCATTGATGGAAAAGTTGGGTTTACTGGGGGCGTAAATATCGGGGATGAGTATATCAACCGTCGTTCTCCTTTTGGACACTGGAAAGACACAGCCATCATGCTGGAAGGCGATGGGGTGGAAGGTCTGACACAGATGTTTTTGCAGATGTGGAATGTTACGGAAAAATGCGAGGATTTCGGTAAGTATTTACAGAAAGAAAATTGCGGCATACAGGATGACAGCGGATTTATACTGCCCTTTGGGGACAGTCCTTTTGACCGGGAACTTATTGGAGAAACGGTTTATATGGACATCATTAACCGGGCAGAGGACTATGTGCATATTATGACGCCATATCTCATTATCGACCATGAAATGGAAACTGCATTATGCTACGCGGCAAAAAGAGGTGTGGATGTGAAGCTGATTTTGCCTCATATTCCAGACAAGAAGATGCCTTTTGCTTTGGCAAAGACCCATTATCCCCAGTTATTGAAAGCGGGGGTACGGATTTTTGAATATACACCGGGATTTGTGCACGCAAAGGTATTTTCCAGCGACGGCAGAAAAGCCGTTGTGGGAACCATCAATCTGGATTACCGCAGTTTGTATCTGCATTTTGAATGTGGTGCCTTTTTATTCGATCTGCCTGTCATTGGGGAAATTGAAGAAGATTTTCAGAATACGCTGGCGAAATGTCAGGAAATGACTATGGCGGATTACAGAAAAGGGAGTATGATGCAGAAAGTTTGCGGGAAAGCATTGAAATTGCTGGCACCGTTGATGTAAGAAAAGGAAGCTTTCAGAGCTGATCTATAAGGAAACAAAGATAGCTGGAATTCTTGAAATACGCAGGATTCCAGCTTTTTTTGTGGGAAAGCATGTCTATTTTTGCAGAGAAATGCGGTAGGAAAAAAAGAGGGTGCGACAGCCTTTGACAGGTTTTGCAGGGAAAAGGTGTTATATTTCATAAAGAAATGACATAGTAAAACCAAGGAGGAAAAAAGATGCGGTATTATTTCGATGGGGACAGCAATCTATACGGATATCATTCCGATGAAAAGCCCTTTACATTTCCCACAAAAGTAAAGCAAATGGGCGCCGTTGACCATAGACGGAAAATCTATGTAGAGGATTATGTGTATACATATTTATATCAATATGGCAAAAGTCACAGCTGTACGGAAAAGGTGGCAGCACTGGTAGGCAGGCAGATTGAGATAGACGGTGAAGAAATTCTCATGATCTGCGGTGCCATTCAGGGGAAAGATGCCACAGAAGAAAATGGGACACTGACATTCAGCGCGGCAACCTGGGAATATGTGGGCAGTCAGATGGACAAGTATTTCCAGGGAATGACGCTGGTGGGCTGGGTGCATTGTCAGCCGGGATTTGGCGCCTTTCTTATGTCCAAGGATGAGGCTTTCCACAAGCTATATTTTCAAGAGCCATGGCAGGTACTTTTTGTGGTAGATCCTGTGGACAAGCTGGATACCTTTTATATATACAACGAAGAAGCGGACGTATTACAGCAGGCGAAGGGATATTTTGTTTACTACGAAAAGAATGAAGAAATGCAGGAATACATGCTGGATCACAGTGTGGTGAAGCCAAAAGAGGCGAAAAATCCAGAAGAAAAACCAGAGAACGAGGAACAGGAGAAGGTGGAAAAAGAAGAAACAAAAACACAGGAAGGACCACGGAGAAGGCGGCGTCCGACACCGGAAGAACGTATTGACGCGGCACAGGAAATCCGGCGGGTATTGCAGCGGCGGGCAAAAGAGGCGGAAGCGGCACAGCGGAGTAAGTATACCATGCTGACCAGTGTAAGCTGTATCTTATGCGTGATTTGTCTTTGTCTGGGATATGGGCTATTCAGCAATTTGAACAGGCTGGAAGATCTGGAAACGAAAATGGCCATGGTACAGGATTCTTATACGGTACTGGCGGAAAATGTAGAGGATGTAAAGGTACAGGCGGCTTTTGCACCGCGCATAACTGCGGCAGCAGCAGAAGAAGAAACAGAAGAACAGGAAGAAACACAAAAAACAGAAGGACGGATACACGTTGTGGAAGCCGGAGAAACATTAGGGAGCATCAGCCAGAAATATTATGGCGATGGAAACGGTGTGGAAAAAATTATGAAGGCCAATGGAATGGATAATCCCAATCATATTGTATGCGGACAGGAATTGCTGATTCCATAAAATGTGAAAAAAAGCACGAGAAAAACCAGAAATTCAGAAGGAAAAAAGAATTTCTGGTTTTTGTGCGTTTGGGAAATGGAAAAATTACAGCTTGAATTTTACATGAAGCACTTTGCCGATGATATGCAGGCGGGGCAGTTCGGCAGCCGTAAAAACCATGGGTGCATAGGCGGGATTTTCTGCTTGCAGGATCAGCAGGCCATCTTTTTTCAGAACACGCTTGAGGGTGGCTGTTTCGTTGTCGATGATGACAACGGCAATGTCACCGGATTCCACATCATCCTGTTTGCGGACAAAAACAAGGTCATTGGGATAGATGCGGGCATTGATCATACTATCACCTTGAACACGGAGATAGAAATATTCATGGCAGGCAGAAACTTCCGAAGCGTCTACAGTTTCATAACCTTCGATGTTTTCCACGGCAAGGGCCGGCATACCTGCATGAACAGCACCAAGAATGGGAATCCGAACAGAATGGCGCAAAGAAAAGCTTTCCGCAGGCAGATAACCACAGGATACCATCAATTCTTCATAAGATACCTCGGGGCCGGCAATGGCGCGGAGCAGATCGGGGGAAGGCGGGCGATCCAGACGCAGATTCAGGTATTTGGACAGATATGTGCGGTTAAAGCCTGTACGCTCAGAAAATTCGGTGGTGGTGGAATTGCCTATGAGTTTTTGCAACTGTTCTTTGAATTTCACTTTTTGAAACATATACAAAACCTCCTATATATTTTTGTTCAGTATATCAGAAGAAAGAAAAAAAGACAACGGAAATTGTGAAAAAAGTTGACATGAACAGGTGTTCGTGATATGATGATAAAAACATAGTCAAATCGTGATGAAATGTGATGATATTTTTCATAATGTGAATGCGTTTGTAGGGTTTTGTCGATAGATGTCGATAAAATGCGAGGGTTTGCAGAAAATAAATCATAAAAATCACGATTTTACATACTTTTTGTGAAAATAATTAACGGAAGTTGGGTGTTTATGGGGAAAAAAGAAGATGTATCTAAAATGCATGCGTATTTGCAGAAAGAAGCCGAAAGCACCAGAGGAAAGGTGAAGCGGATGCTTTTGGAATGGGGAGCAAGTTTAGACCAATGCGGCAGAAAACAAGAAGAAATCCGAAAGATTCTGCGGCTGAAAGCGGAATGTGAAGGGTTGGCGGCAGAGGTAAAAAGCAGGAGTATGGAAAAGGGATTTTCTTTGATTGAGGAAGCCTATGACCACAACATTGCTGTTTTGCAGGAGGAAATAGAACGGAAGCTTACAGAAAAAAGAAAGATCGATGATATGGTGGCAATGTTGCTGAAGGAAGAACAGGAACTGCTGTTTTTACGGTATCAAAAGGGATATGGATATGATTACATTGCTTTGAAGCTGAATATGGGGCGGTCTACCTGCTTTCGTATTCACGACAGGATATTGACGGAATTGTCGGAAAGAATGGAAGCAGATGGATTTTTTTGCAAAGAATGTGAAAAAAATTAACAAAAACGATGTTGGGACTTTTTGAGAGTTTTGGTGTGATAGGATTTGTTTGCGGCCGACAAAAGAAGCAAAGGAGGGAGGAGATGTCCCATGAAACATTGAGTGAAAAAGAGAAAGAGTTTTGCAGGGCATATGCAAAGGGGATGACAGCGCAGGAAGCGGCCAAGGCG
>CATZIM010000136.1 GCA_958420075.1 uncultured Clostridia bacterium
TTTTTCCTGGAAGAACAACCCTCTGGTACGGTGTTTATCATCCTTTACCATACCACAAACAGGGATTTCCATACCAAATGCTGCTAAAATCTCCTCCGCTGCATGCACCTGCGTTCTGCCGCCGTCCATGAGAATCAAATCGGGTAAGCGGGTAAAACTGCTGCTTTTCCCTTCTGCCTTTTCTCGAATGGCATGGTTCAAACGACGGGTAATCACTTCCTGCATGGAAGCAAAGTCGTTAGGGCCTACCACCGTTTTAATCTTAAACTTGCGATAATCGCTGTATTTTGCCTTGCCATCCTCAAAAACCACCATGGAGCCAACGGAAGCAAAGCCTTGTGTATTAGAAATATCGTAGGCTTCCACACGGTGAAGCATCTGGGGCAATCCCAACGCTTGCCGAATTTCTTCCATAGCGCCTTTGGTGCGCTGTTCTTCCCGTTTCATCTTCTCGCCAAACTGCTCAAAGACAATATTGGCGTTTTTGTAAGCCAATTCCACCAGCTTCTGTTTTTCCCCTTTGATGGGCACGGTGATAGTCACTTTACTGCCTCTGCGTTCTGCCAGATAGGCTTCCAAAAGGGGTGCTTCTTCCGGTGTCAAAGGCTCCTGCAATATGATTTCCTTTGGAATATGAGCAGTGCCGCTGTAAAACTGCTCTACAAATGCTGTCATAACCTCACTGCGGCTCTGTTCTTCCGGCGCAGACAAATTGAAGTTTTCTCTGCCAGTCATTTGGCCATCCCGAATGAAGAACACCTGCACAAGGCACTGAGAAAATGCCCGTACAAAGGCAATGACATCCGCTTCCTGCAGGGACATATTTGCCATTTTCTGTTTCTGCGCCACGCTTTGGATAGCCATAATCTTATCCCGAAGGGCTGCGGCTTTTTCAAACTCCATTTTTTCCGCCGCTTCCATCATTTCCGCTTCCATACGTTTGCGGATGTCATCGTGCCTGCCTTCCAGAAAATCCATGGCATCTTTCACATACGCGCCGTATTCCTCTTTGGTCACATTGCCGCTGCATGGTGCCAGACATTGCCCAATATGGTAATTCAGACAAGGACGTTCCTTCCCAATATCTCTTGGAAAGACCTTTTTGCATTTGCGAATGGGAAACAACTTGTGAAGGGTTTCCACTGTTTCTTTCATTGCCAACACATCCGTAAAGGGACCGTAATACTTGGCTTTATCCTTTTCCCGTCTGCGTGTGGCAAAAATTCTGGGAAAGTCCTCCTGCACCGTCACTTTGATATAAGGATAAGTTTTATCATCCTTCAGCATGATATTATAATGGGGGCTATGCTTTTTGATGAGGGTACATTCCAGAATCAAAGCCTCCATTTCTGAATCGGTGACAATATATTCGAATTCCTTGATATGGGGCACCATGGTACGGGTCTTTGCCGTATGATTTCGGCTGCTTTGGAAATACTGCCGCACCCGGTTCCGCAGATTGATGGCTTTTCCCACATAGATAATCTCTCCGGCTTCGTTTTTCATCAGGTATACACCGGGTTTCTGCGGAAGTTTTTTCAATTCCTCTGCAATATCGAACATATTCTCACCTCTTTTTTCGTAAATTTTTTCTTGATATTTTTCTTTCTTTCGTTTTTTCTGACAAAAACAATTACAGTTATTATAGCACAAAACCCATATACAAAAAAGCCCTTTTGCCTCGCGGCAAAAGAGCCATTGTTTACATCAAATGCAGTTTTTTGCTCAGACGAATCAGTCTGCCGCCCATAGGAATGGACTGCAAATCTTCTTCCTGAATACCGCCGATGATCAGCATAATCACGCCATAAACCACGATTGCCAACGCAATGGCAACCAATGTGCAAAGGGTATTGCTGGGTACAAAGTGATACAGACCGAAGTATACGCCCAATGCGGCGATACCCATGACGATGGAGCCAAGGATGGGTTTTACCAGAATACGTTTGAAGTCAAAACGTACTTTTGTAATCCGTGACAGCATATAAACGTCAAAGGTAGATGCTACCAGATAACAGCCTGTGGTGGACAATACAGCACCGATGATATTCAACGCGGGAATGGGGATTAAAATCGCGTTGAGGATTACTTTCATCACTGCACCCAACAGCGCACCTACAACAGGCACCCTGATGTGTCCAATGCCTTGCAAAATCCCGGTTGCTGTCTGGCACAAAGCCAGGAAAATAATGGAAATTGCGCCAACTGTCAGCAAAATGCCGCCATCAGAAGCCTTCGGGAACAGCATCGCAATAATCTGAGGTCCCAATACACCGATACCTACTGCCGCAGGCACGGAAATAATCATAGAAATGCGCATGGTCAGATTCATTTTCCGGTTAACCTGTTTCCGCTCACCTAAACGATTGGAAGCCGCAATGCTGGGCAGTACCGCTGTGGCAATGGATGAGGAAATGGCAACAGGCAGTGTTGTCAGTGTTACATATTTCCCAGAAAGCTGACCATACAAAACAGTGGCATCTGTTTCGGAATAGCCAGAAGCTGTCAAAATCCGCATAACCATACCAATGTCGATAAGGTTTGTCATACTGAATACAGCTGTACCAACGATGATAGGCCAAGCTGTCCCCATCAGTCTTTTTACCAGTTCTGTTCTGGTTTCTTCATAAGGCTGACGACAGATTTTTGCCCGGCGCAACAGATAAGGACGAATCATCATATAACTGATGAACACAATAACCAAACCCGCCAGTGCACCAATACCGGTACCCATCGTACCTCCGGCTGCACCCAAAGCAATATTTTTCGTTTCTCCTTCCGGAATAAACATTCCTAAGAAGATATACGCCAGATATACGCTGAAAAAGGCGTTAAAAATCTGTTCCACAATCTGAGAAATGGCTGTGGGCACCATGGTATTCATACCTTGGAAGTATCCGCGGTAAACGGACATAATGGCAACGATAATCAGTGTCGGACAGAGGGACAAAATACAGTAATAACTGTCTGGTGTTTTCACCAGTGCCGCCGTCTGTCTGGCGGTCAGCGCCATCAAAATGGCAAAAATCGTACCAAGAGAAGCAGAAACGATCAAAGAGGTCTGGAATACCTTATGGGCATTGCGATACTGCCGCAGCGCCAAACGTTCAGAAACCAGTTTGGAAATAGCCGCAGGCAGACCCGCAGAGGACAAAATCAGCAAAAAGGTATAGATATAATACCCCATACCATAGATGCCGTTTCCTTCGTCCCCCAGCATATTGGTCAGGGGCAGACGATAGACAAAGCCCAGGAAACGCACCAGCATCCCTGCCGATGCCAGAATCGCCGCCTGCTTTACAAATGAACTTTTTCCTTTCGTTCTTGCCGCCATATCGCACCTCTTATCCTGTTACTACAAGTTTATTTCCCGTGAATTCTGAATTTTCTGCGCTGGTTGCAGTCCAAGATTCTTTTCCGCATACGCAGGCTCACAGGTGTTACTTCCAGCAGTTCATCATCACCGATGAATTCCATGCACTGTTCCAAAGACATCTGGATGGGCGGTGTCAGACGCAGCGCCTCATCAGAACCGGAGGAACGTGTATTTGTCAGCTGTTTTTTCTTACATACGTTGATATCCATATCATCTGCTCTTGCATTTCTACCGACGATCATACCTTCGTAAACTTTTACGCCGGCACCGATGAACAGATCGCCTCTTTCCTGAGCGTTATACAGACCATAAGTAATGGCTTCGCCGCTTTCAAAAGCAACCAGAGAGCCCTGAGAACGTGTAGGGATTTCACCTTTATAAGGTTCATAACCATCAAATACGGAGTTCAGGATACCATTACCTTTTGTATCTGTCATAAATTCGCTGCGGTAGCCAATGAGACCACGAGCAGGAATGGAGAATTCGAGACGAGTATATCCGCCTTTTGCAGGATACATATTTGTCATTTCGCCTTTTCTGCCGCCCAGTTTTTCAATAACGCTGCCTACGAATTCTTCAGGCACGTCAATGGTAACGGCTTCCATAGGTTCACATTTTTTACCGTCGATTTCCTGGAACAGAACTTCAGGTTTGGAAACCTGGAATTCATAGCCTTCTCTGCGCAGTGTTTCGATGAGGATAGACAGATGCAGTTCCCCACGGCCAGATACTTTCAGCGCATCCATGGAATCTGTATCTTCCACACGCAGGCTGACGTCTGTGTTCAGTTCTTTATACAGTCTGTCGCGCAGGTGACGGGATGTGACGAATTTCCCTTCTGTTCCCGCAAATGGACTGTCATTTACGGAGAATGTCATGGAAATGGTGGGTTCGGAAATTTTTACGAAAGGCAGTGCTTCCGGTTTCAAAGGAGAGCAGATGGTATCGCCGATCATGATATCTTCGATACCGCTGAGTGCAACGATGCTGCCCACACTTGCTTCTTTTACTTCCACACGCTGCAGACCGTCAAATTCATACAGCTTTGTGATACGAACCTTTTTCTGTGTTTCTGTATTATGCATGTTCAATACCACCACTTCGTCGTTGACATGGATGGTACCGTTTTCAATTTTACCAACACCGATTCTGCCTACATATTCACTGTAGTCGATGGTGGAGATCAAAGCCTGCAGAGGCGCTTCTACATCGCCTTCGGGAGCAGGAATATGGTTGATGATAGCTTCAAACAAGGGTTTCATATCCCCTTCTCTTGCTTCGGGGTCTTCGGAAGCATAACCGCCTCTTGCAGACGCGAATACAAAAGGAGAATCCAACTGGTCGTCATTTGCATCCAGTTCCATAAACAGTTCCAGAACTTCATCCACAACATCTGCGGGACGTGCTTCCGGTCTGTCTACTTTATTTACACAAACCACAACAGGGTGGTTCAATTCCAGCGCTTTGCGCAGTACAAATTTTGTCTGGGGCATAGGACCTTCAAAAGCGTCTACCACCAGTACAACACCGTCAACCATTTTCAGTACACGTTCAACTTCGCCGCCGAAGTCCGCGTGGCCCGGTGTATCAATGATATTGATTTTGGTATTGCCGTAATGAACGGCAGTATTCTTAGACAAAATGGTAATGCCGCGTTCTCTTTCGATATCGCCGCTGTCCATAACACGTTCCTGTACCACCTGATTGGAACGGAAAATACCGCTCTGGCGCAGCATCTGGTCTACCAGTGTGGTTTTGCCATGGTCTACGTGAGCAATAATCGCAACATTTCTGATGTTTTCAATTCTCTGTTTCATAAGTTAATTTCTCCATCTCCATTCACTTTTCATACGTACATCATAGTATTCTATCACAGCAGTTGTTTTGATGCAATCAATGTACGGAAAAAAATGTCTATTTTCCGCGATTTTTCGCACAAAAAAGCCCTGCGGCATACCGCGGGGCTCCTGTGACTAACCGATGTTATATTATATTTCTCAATGCAAAACTGCATCAACGGACTATAAATAAGATTGATTAAGCCTTTACTACGTTTGCAGCCTGAGGGCCTTTTGCACCCTGTACTACTTCGAATTCTACTTCCTGGCCTTCTTCCAGAGTTTTGTAACCATCAGCCTGGATTGCGGAGAAATGTACGAATACATCATCTTCACCGGGAACGGAAATAAAACCGAAACCTTTTTCTGCATTAAACCATTTTACTGTACCTTTTTTCATT
>CATZIM010000137.1 GCA_958420075.1 uncultured Clostridia bacterium
AAACCGCCGCCATTTTCCCTGGCGCGTATACAGACGCCGTAGCGAAATACAGCTTAGAAATAAAGCCTACAAACAGCGGCACACCGACCATGGACAATGCCCCTACTGTAAAACCGATGCCTGCCACAGGATTTCTCCGTGCTGCCCCTCTCAGATAATAGATCTGTTCCTTACCGCCACTGTCCTGTACCATCTGACCGCAGCAAAGGAACAGCATGGATTTTGTCACCGCATGGGCAAGGATATGGAAGCAAGCCGCAACCATAGCAATTCTGGTGGACATGCCGATACCCATGTAGATATACCCGATCTGTGCTACAGAAGAATAAGCAAGCATACGTTTCATACGAGTTTCCCGCATGGCGTACACAGAGCCCATGACCATGCCTGCCAGACCAAACACAAACAGAATGTCAATGATCTTCAGCTGCAGCATAACATCTACGGAAAATACGCTGTAGATCAGTTTAATAGCAAGGAAAATGTAGCTTTTCAGCACCAGACCGGACAACACCCCACTGGATGTTGGAACTGCCGCCTGATAAGCGCCGGGCAGCATGGAATGGAAGGGAAAAAGCGCACTCTTGATGGCAAGACCGATGAACACAAATCCTGTCACCACCAGCAGAGGGAATGTATACTGTCCTGTTGCCACCAGTTCCACAATGGCTTCCTTCATCTGGGGGAACAGCAGATGTCCTGTAATGCTATACAGGATACTGATACCCAGCAAAATAGTACCGGAACCCAGCAAACTGATAACCAGATAGTGTGTCGTACCTACCATTGCCTGCGCAGTCCCCTTTGCCATAATGAGGGCACAGGAAGCAATGGTCAGAATTTCGATAAATACATAAGCTGTGAAAATATCGTTGGTATACGCCAATGCCAACATGGAACCAAACAAGGCATTGAGCATAATGAAGTAAAAACTCTGTTTTTCTGGCACAACATCATGGAAAATAAATTCCTGCCCGCCTGTAGTTGTCAGCAGCATAACCACGCTGAAAATCAGCGCCATCATAGCTTCCAGCGGGCCTGCACGCAGTTCATTGCCCCAAGGCGCAGGAAAATGTCCCATCATGAATGTGAAGGATTCCCCTGTGGTTGTCACATTAACCAGCAGGATTGCCGACATAATTGCAACAATGAGCACCATCAGCGCATGTACCTTATGGGCAGTCTTTCCGTTCTTAATCAGCGGTGTGATGATGCCGCAGAACATTGCCAGAAAAATGCTGAAGAAGGGAATGTTATGTATCCAATTCACATGCTCCATCATTCACCCTCCCTTTCTCTGGACAACCGCATGATTTCGTCCATATTCAGTGTGCCGTAATGTTTATACAGCCGTTGTACCAGCGCCAGAGAAAAAGCTGTAATGCTGACAGAAACGACGATGCCTGTCAGCACCAGACCTGCTGGTACCGGATTGATATAATAATCCGCATCAATGATGCCGTTTGACAAAATGGGGGCGACTCTGCCGTTGATGTAGCCTTTTGCTGCCAAGAACAGGTATACTGCCGTATCCATGATGTTCAAACCTATGAATTTTTTAATCAAGTTATTTTGCAGAAGCAGATTCATAAATCCAATGCCAAACAGGATTACCGAAGCCGCTTCATAATAGTTAATCAGCAAATGACTCATATCAGATATCCCCTTTTGTAAACAGTGCGTAAAATCCGTACATGGTAGCGGCAACAATCAATCCAACACAGATATTCAACGGCAGGATAAATCCGGCACTGAGAATATTGCCCGGTGTCCCCTTGGGAATGGCATATCCCACATGGTTTGCCCCTGTAAAGAAGGAATAACTCTTGCATGCGCAGTACGTCAGCAGACAGGCAACGCTGATGCCTGTAAATGTCTTGAATGTAAAGAATGTCTGCATTTTTTTATGACCGTTGGCAGCTGCGTACAGAATCAGACCTGCACCAATAATAGAGCCGCCAGAGAAGCCGCCGCCGGGAGAAAGATGCCCGTTGAGGATAACATAAATCCCGTAAAGAATAATCAGCGGAGAAAGATATTTCGCACCGACCTTCAAAATGGATTTGTGGTCTGCCGCATCCAGCATCTCGTCTTCCGCAATTTCCCGATCCTCTGCCTCACTGATGTTTTTCTTATCCCGTTTCAGCAGCATCAGTACGCAGATAACAGCCAGGAACAATACATTAGATTCCCCAAAGGTATCGAATGCACGATAGTCCAGAATCATGCCTGCCACAAAGTTAATAGCACCTGTTTCTTCAATGCCTTTTTCCAGATAGCGTTCCATGACCTCATTGTTGGCAGGGTCCATGGGGTCGCCAAATGTTGGCAGATTGGATACCACCAACAGCATGATGGTGATGAACACAATGGAAATCAATACACACAAAAACCAGTACAGACCCTTATTGGACTTGATTTCCTGTATGTTGGGACGTTTCAGCCATTGCCGTTTTTTCGGCTGTTCTCTTCTGGCAATGTATTCATCGGCATGGATCAGGGCTTCCTCTCCGTTGATCCAGGCATTCAGTTTTCGCCAGAACGATTTTTCTTCTTTCATATTAACCCTCTCTTGTACCTTTCAGCGCATGTACTTTTTTCAGCGTGAGGAAGAACAATACGCTGTCTACGCCTGCGCCAACTGCCGCTTCTGTAATGGCAAGGTCAGGCGACTGTAAAAATACCCAGATAATTGCCATGATGGAGCTATACCCCATAAAAACAATTACCGCAATAAACAAGTTTCTTGTAACCGATACCCCAATGGCACTGGCAATCAAAAATACCACCAGCATCATTTGTATGATTGTACTGACTTCCATACTCATTTGCCATGCACCCTTTCATCGTAGTCCTTATTCGTCAGCATTTCCACCTTCCCGATCATATGAGAAGCGATGGGACTGGACATCCAGAAAAACAGGATCACCAGAATATATTTTGCAATGTGGAACACATCATGGCCTAAAATGATAAGCCCAATGACTACCAGCCCCAGCCCCATGGTGTCACCCATTGCTGCCGCATGCATACGGTTCATCACATATTTCAGGCGGTAGATTCCCAACAATGACAAGGCAAACACGATAGTGCCCATGCAAATGAAAATACCCGCTATGATCTCTCTCATTGCTTTTCCGCCTCCTGTTCCTTCCGTTTCAGATACAATTCACGGCCTTTGTGGTGCAGTGTAACCACATGGCAAATGATGACCACTGCCAAGAAGCTCAGCAGTGTATAAACCAGTGCCACATCCACCAACATGGATTCTTTCAAATATGCCGATAAAATACAAATGATTGCTGTTGTCATGGTGCCAATCATATTGATGGCAACGATACGGTCGGTGAATCTAGGCCCCCGTACCGCTCTGGCAAAAGCAAGAAAAATGCCGATAATCAGCAGCACCATGCTGCCTTCCATAATTCTGTCCAATAGTACACTCATGGCTTACTCCTCCAACTTTCTCAGCTGCTTGACGAATACCGATTCTTCAATGCCTTCTGTAAAAGATTTATCCAAGGCATGAATGGTATACTTATTATCTTCCAACGCAACTGTATAGGTACCTGGCGTCAATGTAATGCAGTTTGCCAGTGTTACCCTTGCTGCTTCTGTTTTCAAATCTGTTTCAAAAGTGTAGAACGTCGGATCAGCTTCCAGCCCAGGGGAAAGAATGATGCGGATGACAGCCAGATTTGACTTGATGACTTCCCAAACCAGAATGATGCCATATTTCAGATAGCCAGGGATTTTTACAATCATTTTCAAATCCTTCTGAATGCTGTAATCCATATGTTTGGTCATAAACCAGTACAGCCAGCCGCAGATCACCAGACCAAACAGGAAAATCTCCAGTGTCACCTTTCCGCTGAAAATAAACCATAATATAAGCAAAATCAGGTACATACCATCATCCCTCCGCAAGTACTGCAAAAATCAAAACCATTGTTTCTGACACCCATCGGTGCACCTTTTTCATCCGATAGTGTCCATGTGTTGTAATCCAATGTCTATATTATGATTTACATATATGAAAATGTCAAGTGACATAGTGCTATATGACGGTTTATTTCCTAACATTTTCTTAACACGCCACTTTTTATTGTGTAATATGTATATTTTTTTATTAAAATAACTATTTTTATGTTCAATACTAACAATTTCAAGGTATTTAAAACAACACAAAATCGAAGTAAAAAGTGCCCCTTTTGCCGATTTTTCAAGCAGAACAGGCATTTTCTCAAGCCTCTCATGTTGTATGACAAGAACTCGATTTTTCTTGATTTTTTTGCCTTTTGGAGACAAAATCTTCATGATCATATCTTTGATTACAAAATGAATACTTTTGTTTTTTATCATTGACACTGTGCACATTGTTATTTTTTTACAAAAATGGGTATAAAATGTTTCTCCCCATATGAAATATAAATAAAAAACAGATACTCAAAGAGAGTATCTGTTTTAGAGGGAATTTTAATGAATACAAAAATTTGCAGTTTTTCGTTCTTTTTTATGATGCACTTTTGCCTTTTGTTGTTGCCGCGTATACAGGAATACCAATCAGTGTTACAACGATACTGATGGCAGAAAGGATTGTTGTCTGGATACCGGACATAAACAGCTGGTTGATGATTACATACAGACCGCTGATGATGGCAATGGCGGGGATCACAGGATACAGAGGAACTTTATATGTTCTAACTGTATCAGGCTGTGTTTTGCGCAGACGGATAACTGCCATAAATGTCAGTGTATAGAAAATCCAGCAAGAGAATACAGCCAGGTTTGTCAGCATATTGAACTGACCACTGACAGCATACAGTGCGCCCAGAATACTTACCAGCAGGATTGCATTGAAAGGCACCTGTGTTTTGCTCAGTTTTGCCAGAGATTTGCTGCCGGGCAGTGTACCTTCTGCTGCCAGAGAGTAGCATACACGAGAACCGGACAGAACGAAGCCGTTTGCCGCACCCAATACGGAAATCATGATACCAACGGAAATGATCTTGCCGCCGAAATCACCAAAAATAGCAATAGCTACTGCAGATGCAGGCACTGCAATGTTCATCATTTCATCCGCAGGCAGTACCCACAGATATGCCAGGTTGATAACAAAGTAAACAGCCATGATGATGGATACACCACCAACGATTGCTACAGGCAGGTCTTTGCCAGGGTTTTTCATTTCCCCTGCGATAGCACCTACGTTTGTCCAACCTTCAAATGCGAACAGTACTGCGATCATCAGCTGACCCAGAACAACTGCAGGGTTCAGATCGGGACCGATCATGGGGCTGAAAATCGGATTGTCGCCGGAACCTTTGATGAAGCCGAATACCATCAGCAGAATCAAAGGAATCAGTTTACAAATGGTAAATACAACCTGTGCGCCGCCGCCTACAGCAGAGCCCAGACCATTCAAAATGATAACGATGATAATTGCTACAATTGCTACGGGCAGGATGTAACCGTCCCCTACGAACAACGCTGCCTGCTGTGCAAATGCGACAGAAAGTGCTGCGATCATGGCAGGATAGA
>CATZIM010000138.1 GCA_958420075.1 uncultured Clostridia bacterium
TTTTTGGAGCCGGAGTTTCAAGCCCTCCCCGAGAGCATTCAGGAGGAAGTACGTGTCATTTGTGTGGTATTGGCGCAGAAACTGGGCTGTACCTTTTTGATGGGATTCAACGAAGACGGGGAACTGTATTTTGAAACCGTGAAGCAGGAGGACGATTTCGATTTTGACGATATTGGCGCGGAATTGGAGGTCAAACGCATCCAGCGGGAAAAAAAGGAACTTTTGAAAGCCCTGGAACTGTGGTATGCGGTATATTTCACAGAAGAGGGAGAAAAGATCAAGGAAGAATTGCTGAAAAAGGCAGAAAAAGAAACTGGAAATAAATAGTTTGTATAAAAAATAACAAAAAATTGCAAAAAAACGTTGCAATCCTTTCATTTGCTGTTATAATGTATGGTGGTTACGCGAAACAGCAGGAAAACAGCCGAAGATGTTATGTCCCATAGGAGGGCAAATATACTGCGTCTGTGCTGAAACGCGGAACGGTTACTATTTTCCATATCATCTTATATCTTATAAGAATGAGAATGAAAGGAGCAAATACATATGAGCGAAACAGTTGTAAACAAACCCGTAGCCAAAAGCAAGATGTCTGTTGGCGAACTGACCAGCATCGGTCTGATGACAGCGATTCTGATTGTCATGTCCTTTACACCGCTGGGATACTTCCGTACATTGGGGCTTTCCATTTCCCTGATGATGATTCCTGTAGCCATCGGTGCCATGATCATCGGCCCCAAAGCAGGGCTGTGGCTGGGACTTGTCTTTGGCGCAACCAGCTTTTATCAGGTACTGACAGCACCCAGCGCTTTCACTAGCGCATTGTTCAGCATCAGTCCCTTGTATACTTTCCTGGTATGCGTACCTACCCGTGCACTCATGGGCTGGCTCACCGGTGTTTTGTTCCAGCTGATCCATAAAGTAGATCGTACCAATACCTTCAGTTATTTCGCAGGCGGTTTTCTGGCAGCGTTCCTGAATACCCTGTTCTTCATGGGCACACTGGTTCTGCTGTTCTGGAACACAGATTACATTCAGGGTATGAACCAGACTTTCGGCAATGTAAACCCTCTGGTATTTGTGGTACTGTTCGTAGGTGTCAACGGTGCGTTGGAAATGCCCGCAAGCTGTGTTGCAGGCGGTATCGTTTCCAAGGCTCTGAGCAAAGCCGTACATAAAAAACGGGCTTAAGAGAAAGAAATAGAAATGATGTTTTTACGGCGCGGGAACGGGTTCCCGTGCCGTTTTTTGAAAAAGGTATTTTTTTTGAACAGAGGAGATCAAGCATGATTTTAGTCATTGATGTAAGCAATACCAACAGCACATTGGGCGTCTTTGACGGGGACAAGCTGGTGGCGAACTGGCGGCTTTCCACCCTCAGCAGCCGTACTTCCGATGAAACAGGTATGCTGCTTCGGATGCTGTTTGTCCATTCCGGTATGAAGATTTCTGAAATCGACGCCGTTGTGGTATCTTCCGTAGTGCCAAACGTGATGTATTCCCTGTTGAGCGGTATTCGGAAATATTTGCAGAGAGAACCCATGGTGGTTCGTGCCGGCATGAAAACAGGCATCAATCTGCGGATGGAAAACCCCAAGGAAATGGGGACAGACCGTATCGTCAATCTGGTGGCGGCCTATGAACTCTACGGCGGCCCTGCCATTGTGGTGGATTACAGCACAGCCACAACTTTCGACGTTGTCAGCGAAAAAGGCGAATTTCTCACAGGTATCACTGCACCTGGCGTGCAGATCTGCGCAGACGCTCTGACACGGAGAGCTGCACAGCTGCCGAAGATCGAGATCAAACGCCCCGAAACACTGATTACAAAAAATACAGTGGATAGTATTCAGGCAGGTCTGGTGCTGGGGCATATTGGCGAGACCATTTATATCATCCAGCAGATCAAAGATAAACTGGATATGCCAAATATCAAAGTCATCGCTACAGGCGGTTTGGCAAAAGTCATTGATGAAAACGAAGAAATCTTCGATGTATACGACCCGGTTCTGGCACTGCAGGGCTTACGCCTGCTCTATGAAAAGAATCGGAACAGAAGATGATTTTTAGGAGGAAATATACATGCTTTTGGTAATTGATGTAGGGAATACCAACTATGTTTTGGGGGTATACCGCGGGGATAAACTTATTAAGTGCTGGCGTATGGCAACAGCCGGTGTCAGAACCGCAGATGAAACGGGTATTTTTATCCATTCCCTCTTTGACGCTTCCGATGTAAAGGCAAGCAGCATTGACGCGGTCATCATTTCTTCTGTTGTGCCGGACATCATGTATTCTCTGACACAGGGCATTCGGAAATATTTCCATATTGAGCCCATGATCGTCAGCGTTGGCATGAAAACAGGCATTTCCATCAAACGGGATAACCCCAAAGGCGTTGGGGCAGACCGTATTGTCAATCTGGTGGCAGCCAATGAAATTTACGGCGGCCCTGCGGTGGTCATCGACTACGGCACAGCCAACACTTTTGACGTACTGAACGAAAAATCCGAATTTATCACAGGTCTCATCACACCGGGCATTTCTGTCTGCGCAGACGCATTGACACAGCGCGCGGCACAGCTGCCCAAGATTGAGATCAAAAAGCCTAAATCCATTATTGTGAAAAACACAGTGGGCAGTATCCAGGCAGGTCTGGTGCTGGGACATATTGGACAGACCATTTATATCATTGACCAGCTGAAGAAAGAGCTGAATATGCCGGATATGAAGGTCATTGCCACAGGCGGTCTGGCAAGAGTCATTGACCCTGACCGTAAGATTTTCGATGTTCTTGACCCCGTTCTGACATTGAAAGGTCTGAAAATTCTGTATCACAAAAACAAGTAAATCCAAAACAGGCAGACAGAAATTTGATATTCAGGTCTTGCCTGTTTTTTTCTGATATGATAGGATAGGAAAAGCCCGGAAAGTGGGCAGAAATCGCATGTTGGAGGAAGAAAATGAAAATTGGAAATGTAACATTGGACAACAATGTTTTTCTGGCGCCTATGGCTGGGGTCACAGACCTGCCTTTCCGTCTGCTCTGCAAGGAAATGGGCTGCGGTCTGGTGTATTCCGAAATGGTCAGCGCCAAAGGCATTTTATATAACAACAAAAACACCACAGAACTGCTGCAGGTAGAGGAGGCGGAACGCCCCACAGCCATTCAGCTCTTTGGTTCTGATCCAAAAATTCTGGGGGAAATGGGCAAGAAGATTGAGCCTTATCCTTTTGATATCATTGATGTGAATATGGGCTGTCCTGCGCCGAAAATCGTTAAAAACGGGGAAGGCAGCGCCATCACAAAGACACCGGAACTGGTAGGGCAGATTGTAAAATCTCTGGTGGAAAGCCAGAATAAGCCTGTTACCATCAAATTCCGTAAGGGCTTTGACGACGACCATATCAACGCTGTGGAAGTTGCCAAAATTGCAGAAGCCAACGGCGCGGCGGCGGTAGCAGTTCATGGACGCACCAGAGAACAGTATTACAGCGGCAAAGCCGACTGGGATATCATCCGTCAGGTGAAAGAAGCCGTTTCCATTCCTGTTATTGGCAATGGGGATGTGTTTACGCCCCAGGATGCTAAGGCACTGCTGGACTATACAGGCTGTGATGCCATTATGGTAGGCAGAGGCGCTCAGGGGAACCCTTGGCTGTTCAAGCGTATCATTCATTATCTGGAAACAGGAGAGCTCCTGCCGGAGCCTACGGCGGAAGAGAGGGTAGAAAAAGCCCTGCGTCACGCACGTATGCTCATTGACTACAAAGGGGAGTATATTGGTGTCAGAGAAATGCGCAAGCACATGGCATGGTATATGAAAGGACTGCCCGGCGCTTCTGAGCTGCGGGGCAAAATGAACTTCATGGAAAGCTATGAAGCCATGGAAGAGCTGCTGCGGGCATATCTGGCAGGCAAATAAACAATGCAAAAGAAATAAGAAAAGACGTGGACAAGAGATTCCTCAAGTTCACGTCTTTTTTTGGTATATACGGCAATGCGCAGCGATGAAAACACATTGCCCGAAGATAGGGAGATGTTGTCTATTTGAAAATCCGATGGCGCAGACGGGCGAAAAAGCCTTCTTTCTGCGGCAGTTCGGATGGAGTTGTCTGTTGCTGCTGTGCCTGCTGCATCAAAAGCTGCTGGCTGTCAACGGCAGTGCCTGTAAAGGGCTTTTTGATGTATTCCCCGTCGGCACAGAGGATACGTGCTTTCACGTTATCGGCTTTGGCTGCATCCATGACGTTGTGGATCTGTGCTTGAATGTCCGGATCATAAACCGGGGCTGCCACTTCCACACGGCGTTCCGTATTTCTTGTCATGAAGTCGGCGGAGGAAATATACATTTTCTCGTTTTTGCCGCTGCCGAAGCAGTAGATACGGGAGTGTTCCAGATAACGTCCTACCACGTTGAACACGCGGATGTTTTCTGTCATACCAGGAACCTGGGGCAGTAAGCAGCAGATGCCGCGGATCATCATCTGAATCTGTACCCCTGCACAGGAGGCTTCTTTCAGCTTTTCGATGATATCGATGTCCGTCAGGGAGTTGAGCTTCAGGAAAATGCGGCCGTCACTGCCTTTGGCGATTTCTTCGTCAATGAGGCGCATCACAGAGGTTTTCAGGCTCACAGGGGCAACCAGCAGGTTTTTGTAGCTGCCCATAAGGTTGCCGATACCCATGTTCTGGAAGAAAATGTTGGCATCCTGACCGATTTCCTGATTGGCTGTCAGCAGAGAAAGGTCTGTATACATTTCAGCTGTTTTCTCGTTATAGTTGCCGGTGCCGATCTGGGTGATGTACTGGATTTCCCCACGCTCTTTTTTGGTGATGAGGCAGAGTTTGGAATGAACTTTGTAATCCTCGAAGCCATAAATGATGGTGCATCCGGCTTCTTCCAGACGTTCTGACCAGTCGATGTTGTTCTGTTCGTCAAAACGTGCCCGCAGCTCGATGAGGACGGTGACATCCTTACCGTTTTCCGCCGCGTTGCAGAGATATTCCACCAGTTTGGTCTTTCTTGCCAGACGGTAAATGGTGATTTTAATGGAAATGACCGTAGGGTCATTGGATGCTTCTTTGATCATTTGCAGGAAAGGCTCCATGCTTTCAAAGGGATAGGAAAGCAGGATGTCTTTTTTCTGCACCTGCCGCAGGATGCTTTCGTTTTTGTGGATGCGGGCAGGATACTGTGGTTTAAAAACAGGGTAGGTCAACGCTTTCCGCTTGGTGTCGGTGAGCTTATCCGCCAGGGAGAATACATATCCCATGGTCATAGGGGCAGATGTGGTGTAAATCATGGCAGGCGTCAGTGTCAGATGTTCACACAGATAGGAGATGAAATGTTCGCTGATAGAATGGGAGATCTCCATACGCACAGGCGCCAGCCGCCGCCGCTGTCCCAGCACTTTCTTCATTTTTTTCCGAAAGTCGCTGCCTACGTCAAAGGCTTCATCGTCGGGATTGATATCCGCGTTTCTGGTGATATATGCTCTAAGTGACTTCTTAATCATGATTTTGTCATGGTTAGTGA
>CATZIM010000139.1 GCA_958420075.1 uncultured Clostridia bacterium
TTACAGAGGGTGATTTCGGGCCTTATCATGTGCCGGAAGGCTGTTATTTCATGATGGGGGATAACCGGAATAAATCTCTGGACGCAAGGTTCTGGCAGAATACCTATGTGGAAAAAGACGCCATTTTGGGTAAAGTTGTCCTGCGGTATTACAAAGGATTCAAAATCATTGATTGATTTGGAAGAGGATAGAAATCGAAATGAGAAAAGAAATACTTGGCTGGATAGAAACAATTGCCGTGGCGGTTTTGCTGGCATTTTTGATAAATCACTTTTTGCTGGTGAATGTATATGTGCCAACAGGCTCTATGGAAAATACGATTATGGCAGGGGACAGAAACCTTGCCTTACGTACCAGCTATTGGTTTTCTGATCCCCAGCGGGGCGATGTGGTGGTTTTTGAAGCCCCGGATGATCCGGATACACTGTATGTTAAGCGTGTCATCGGCGTTGGCGGCGACACCGTAGAAGTACAGGACGGTGAAGTGCTGGTCAATGGCCAGGTGCAGGACGAACCTTATATCAAAGAAATCACAGAAGGCGATTTCGGTCCTTATCATGTGCCGGAAGGCTGTTACTTCATGATGGGGGACAACCGGAATAAATCTCTGGACGCAAGGTTCTGGGAAAACACCTACGTGGAAAAAGACGCCATCTTGGGCAAAGTTGTCCTGCGGTATTACAAAGGACTCAAAATCATAGATTAAACAAAACACGGACGGTTCCCATAAAGGGACACGTCCGTTTTTGCTTGTTGAAAAAGCTGGAATATGATACACTGGAAGCAGAGAACATCTAAAAGGAGATGAAGCGACATGAAATGTCCTTTTTGTAATCTGGAAATGATGGAAGGCTATCTGAAAGCCGGACGGTATGTGCAGTTCCAGGAAATGGAGAACGGCAGAAAAGGAAACCAGTATCTGGTAGCAAAAAGCTTTATGGGCGATGCCAAAATGGAAGGCTATCTTTGCCCTAGCTGCCGGAAAGTGATTCTGGATATCCCTCTGGTGGAAGAACCACCCAAAAGATAAAGAGAAAAAAGAAAATCCCCTGTCATTTGACAGGGGATTTTTTTATATCTTAGAAAAATAATATAACGATCAGGAAAATGAAAAGAAATATGCCTGCACTCAAAGACGCAATGGCGTATTTTTTCTCTCCTGCGTCCAGATATTCTTTTGCGCAGATGATTTCCCGCAGTCCCGCAAATGCCAGCAGCAGAAACAGCGCCCAAGTCATGCCCCGCAGGGCAAGGATACCGCTGATGAAAAGCAAAAGGGTCGTGCAGAATTTCAGTTGTTTCATAAGAAATACCTCCAAAGTAACTTCCCCTAAAGGTCAATGGTCTTTTTTCCCCGCAAAAAGCAGCAGACCGTTTGCCGCAACCAAGATTACGGTATAGGCAATCAGCATGGGGAACATAGAAGGCACTACATCCAGCAGTGCTGACCAGTCCTCTGCCTGCACCCAGGATACCACCATGGCGTACTCAGAAAGAAGTGTCAGGGCAGTGAAGCCAAAAGCCGCAAATGCCATAGCTTTTGTCATGGACTTGCCGGCAAAAGCGGCGTAGCCATGGAGCCCCGTAAAAACAACGCTTGCAATACTGAAGAAAATCCACATAAATATGACCTCCTTATAGGGGAAACGTACCATTTTTTTCAGTATAGCATGGCAAAGGGGGCTGTCAACGAAAGGGCTGAATGTGACAGAAATTCGTAAGAAAGCCGTATCTCCTTACCCTCTCACTTTTGCCAGAACATTCCGATATGCCTGCACCAGCACAGCCGCATCCAGACCATAAGCCATGGCGTCAAAGCCCAGCTGGAATCCATCTGCGATGGCGTCGGGATTTACAGTGAAATAAATGCAGAACTTACCGTTTTTGTGGCAGGCTTCTAATACCCGTTTCAGAGCAGCCTGGAAATCGGGATGGTCGAACTGTCCAGGAATGCCCATGGAAATGGAAAGGTCAAAGGGCCCAATGAAAATGCCGTCTACCCCATCCATAGCAGCAATGGTTTCGATGTTTTCCAGACATCCCACCGTTTCACACTGGGGAATCAGCAGTGTTTCGGCATTGTTCACTGCCATGTTTACAGGTACGCTTTCGGTGGCAGGATAAGAAAATCCCCAGCAGTCTTTCCGGGTAGGGCAGAAACCACGTTTGCCCACAGGGGCATATTTGGCGTAGTCGATGAGTTCCCGCACCTGTTCTACGGTGTGTACGTCGGGAACGATGAGGCCATGGACGCCGATGTCCAGCAGTTTCAGCACCGCGGGACGGCTGATTTCACGTACTCTTGCCAAAGGAGTTACGCCGCCAAGCTGTGCGCCGCGGACATAGTCCAGTGTGCTTTCCGCCTCAAAGGGGCCGTGTTCGTTGTCGATGATGATGAAGTCCAAGCCGGTTTTGCCCAGAGCTTCCGCTACATTTGCGCTGCCCAGTTCGAAAAATGTACCGATGGGCTGCTGATGGTTCTGAAGTTTTTCTTTCAATGTATTTTTCATCTGTATCACCTTTCCAATATGGGACGCACCCAGCAGCCATCACCCGCTGCAATCCTCAGGGGCAGGCAGTACAGGCGGTATGTGCCGGCAGGTACGTCTTTCAGATTCAAGTTTTCCAATATGGGGATGTTACGCCCCAACAGTGATTTGTGAATGGGAAAATCCCCGTCCCCTTCGGGGCTTTCGTAATCCACGCCCAAAAGGGCAATCTTCCGCTCCGCCAGATATTCGCCTGCTTCTGCTGTCAGATAGACGGGATGAGGCAGGGGATGGATGCCGTCAAAGGCTTCGTTGTCTGTGCGGAAAAGCACCCGGTCACTGGGCTGGATGTCCAGCTGCATTAGCATATCCTTTGTGATTTCTGCCGCGTCAGGCAAGTAAAAGACTTTGCATGTGCTGCAAAGCTGTTCCAAGGGAAAGGCAGCCGCGTCCATGCCTTCAGGGAAGAAATGTCTGGGAAAGTCTATATGGGTTCCCAGGTGGCTCCCCAAATGAAGCAAAGACAGGGTGCAGTCATCTCCCTTTGCCCCATCCAGCAGCACTTCCCGACAAAAAGGCGGGTCGCCAGGATAAACCATGGTTTCCGGGGAAAGGGGGAAGGAAATGTCATAAATCATATGCCGCCTCCTTATTGTATCATATTTTCATCCGTTGCGGCGGGGATAGGGCTTTTTTTCATCCGTAAGCCCTGCCAGATAGTCCATGCTGGTGTCCAGTGCCAATGCCAGTTTTTTCAGCTGTTCAAAGGTATAATACCGTTTGCCTGTTTCCAATTTGGAGTAGTCGCTCTGGTCGATGCCTGTGAGCATCTGCATTTTAATCTGGGTAAATCCCCGTTCTTTCCGTAATTCTCGTAATCTGTTCATAAACATCACCAGTTTTATTATGGCAAACTGACCTATTGACATTAGGGTGTATCTGACCTAAAATAAGACAAAAGGCGGTGGAAATATGGATAAACTGGTGGAAAGTCTGCGGGTTTTGCTGGAAAATGAAAGAGATGGTGTACTGCATGTGGATAAGGAGCGGCTGCGGCAGGCGAAATACGCAGGCAGTGTGGAAGCATTGCGGAAAATATTGGACGAGGACGGATGGAGTGCGGAAAAAAAGATGGATGCAGTGCGAAAACTGCTGGATGAGGAGTTGGAAAAATGAAAATATGTCCAACGCCTCTTTTTTTTATGAGGCTTTTGGGGTATAATACAAGGGAATATGCAGGTAACAAAAGATATGACAATCGGCGAACTGCTGATGATGGACAGAAGCGCAGGCGCAATCCTGATGCAGAACGGCATGCATTGTGTAGGCTGCCCTTCCGCTGCTGGTGAAACACTGGAAGAAGCAAGCATGGTACACGGCATGGATATCGACAAACTGCTGAGCGACATCAACGCTTATCTGGCAAGCAAATAAGACACAAAAAAAGAGGCTGATGCCTCTTTTTTTATGTCTTGATAAAAGATTAGAAGTAAAAAGAGCTGGTCAAGCACTTTGCTCCGCAACGCCGCCTGCGGCGTCCCCGTAATCTTCGGGGTGCAGAGTGTCCAGCGGCAGAAGCCTTGAAACTTCGTTTTTTCCCCATGGGATTCCATAAGAACCCCTAAGGGTTCTTTTTTTATGTCTTGATTTTCCTGAGCCTGTTCAAAAAGGCTCTTTTTTTTATGCGTGAAGACCTTCCCATTCTTCATAAAGCCCTTCCAGTTTTTCTTCCAGTTTTGTTTTTTCCTCGAAGATTTCCTGGGCTTTGGCGTAGTCGGAGCTTGCCGCCGCCATATCCTCATCGGCTTTGGCAATGGCTGCTTCTGTTTCCTCAATGGCTTTTTCCACTTTGGCAATCTTTGCCGCCAGTTTCCGCTCTGCTGCCTGCTGTTCTTTCTGTTTCAGCCAATCGCTCTTGGTGTCTGTCATGGTCTGGACAGGAGCAGGAGCGGCGCCTTTTGTGGGCTGTTCCGCAGCAAGCAGGGCTTCTTTTCTTGCCCGTTCCGCTTTTTTCTCCAGATAATAGTCATAATTGCCCTCATAGCGTGTGATGCCTTCGGGGGAAAGCTCCAGTATGATCTGGGCAGTTTTATTGATGAAATAACGGTCATGGGAAATGTATACCACAGTGCCTTCATAGCGGTTCAGAGCATCTTCCAGCACTTCTTTGGAGAACATATCCAGATGGTTGGTAGGTTCGTCCAGCATCAGCAGATTTGCTTTGGAAAGCATGATTTTTGCCAGAGAAACGCGGCCTTTCTCACCGCCGCTGAGGGAAGAAACCTGTTTGAACACGTCATCCTCCGTAAAGACGAAGGCTGCCAGCATATTACGGATTTCCCCTGCTGTCAAAGTGGGGTAAGTATCGGAAATTTCGTCGAAAATGGTCTTGTTGCTGTCTAATTTCTGCTGTTCCTGGTCATAATAGCCCACATGAACATTGGTGCCAAACCGCATAAGCCCGCTGTCGGAAGGCACTTCGCCCAGAAGCATTTTGAACAATGTGGATTTGCCCACACCGTTGGGGCCGATGATGGCAACATTTTCTCCGCGCTTGATGTCCAGATTTACATGGCGGAAAATCCGCTGTCCGCCGTAAGATTTAGACAGTTCTTCCGCATGGAGCACGTCACTGCCGCTGATGATGCGGGGTGTCAGTGTCAGGCGCATCTGGGAGGGCAGGCTGTCGGGGCGGTCGATGCGCTCTACTTTTTCCAGCATTTTTTCCCGGCTTTCGGCACGTTTGATGGATTTTTCCCGATTGAATGCCTTCAGTGTACGGATGACTTCTTCCTGACGTTTCAATTCCCGCTGCTGATTTTCGTAAGCCTTCTGCTGGATGTCCCGGTTGATGGCTTTCTGGTTCATATATGCTGTATAGTTGCCGTTGTATACTGTGGATTTCCGGTTTTCGATTTCCACGACTTTGGTGACGATTTTATCCAGGAAATAACGGTCATGGGAAATGATGAGCACAGAGCCGTCATATGTTTTCAGGAAATCTTCCA
>CATZIM010000140.1 GCA_958420075.1 uncultured Clostridia bacterium
AGATTTTTTCTGCAATTTCTCAAAGGCTTCCATTTGCAATTCCGGGTCTGTGTGCAGTTCCGGCAGAGAAAAATCATCGGTGCCATAGACCACCAGATGTTCCGAACGGTTGTCGATGTATTGCCAGCCGAATTCTTCGTAAAGCTGTTGCCGTTCCTGACTGGGAGCCCAGCAGCGGTCTGGGTCTGCGTCTACCCGATAGCGCATAGGTTTTGGTGTACCTTTTTCAAATTTGGCAATGGCACGGCGGCAGGAAACCAGAAACAGCCCTTCTTTTTCTGCCAGTTCTTCCAGCCATGCTTCAAAAGTTTTTATTTCATAAGGGGCACAAGGAATCAAACGGCGAATGTATGCCATGCTATGCCCTCCTTTCTTGTAAAGGCGTGTATGTTTGTGTCAAGAGTTCTGCAAAATTTTCCGCATGGTCTTTCAAAGAAGCGTCTCCATAGTAATAGACTACCAGCAGATGATTTTTGCTGGAAAAGAATTTGCCATTTCCCCAGAAGGTGTCCGCATGGTATCGAAAATGGGTTCCAGACAATAGCGGACCAGGGCGGGGGTGTTTTTCAAATTGACAGAAAGACAGAAAATAGCCAATTTTATTCAGAAACTAACTTTTTTCGCCATGTCCTCCAGAAAGGTTTCCATGGCATCAGGGAAGGAAAGTTGGTAAATACAAAGGATGTTTCATAGAAAGCCCCTCCTTTTGTTTACTAAGCCTCATGCGCTTCCTCCTCCGCGTCTAGCAGACAGCGGCTGAGCCGTTCCACTTCCTCGGCGTAGATGCGCCGTCCCCGATCGGTGATGCGGTAGGTGCGCTTTCGTCCTTGGATTTCTGTTTCCTCCAAAAGACCTTCTGACTGGAATTTCGCCAGTATGGTGTAGAGTGTGCCGGGACCCATCTGGATACGCCCTTTTGTTTTTCGGTCGATGAAAGCAGCCACGTCTGTGCCGCACATATCTGTTTTTAAAAATGCCATCAAGACATAAAACATAGTTTCAGTTAAGATTTCCAGTGATTTTTTTGCCAAAGTCATCACTTCCTTTGTAAAACATCTGAATATCGTGTGTCGATATCGTCTATCGATATTATAGCATAGTGGAAATTTGAACGTCAATGGAAAACGGATGGATAAAAATATTGTTTTCGGGAAGTGATTTTCTGTTTTTTTTCGTACTATAAGAGAAGGCTGTTTCAGAAAGGAGGGTGCAGATTGCAGGATAAGAAAATCGTGGATGCCATCAAGGCTGGAGATGAACAGGTCATGCAGAAGGTCATCTGCCGTTATAGTCGGCTATTGTGGTCTATTGTGGGAGCGGTGCTCAGTCAGGTGGGGACCACTGAAGATATGGAGGAATGTGTGGCAGATGTATTCATTGATTTGTGGGAACATCCCCAGAAATATGATGAAAGCCGCGGCAGTCTGAAAGCATGGCTGTCTGTCATTGCCAGAAACAAAGCCATTGACCGCTATCGCCAGAAAACAAAGATACAGACTATTCCTTTCGAGGAACCCATGTTGGTGGAGAAAATGGGCATAGAAAAGGAAACGGACAAAAGCGAAGGACTTCAAGGGGCTTTGGCAGAGCTGACGGAAGAAGAACGGGAAATCCTGCTGCGGCGTTATGTCTATCAGCAAAAGCCGAAAGAAATGGCAGTGGCATTGGGGTTGTCTGTGAAACAAGTGGAAAATCGGCTTTACCGCATTAAGGCGAAGATGCGGAAACAAATGGAACAGGAGGGATGAAGATGCAGAAATTCCAGCAGGAAAATCTGGAACATATTCAGGAGATATTTTCCCAAAAAACAGGGGTGTATTTTCCGGCACAGAAAAAGCCGCAGATAAGATTGCGCAAAGCAGTGGTTTTGGCCGCGGCACTTCTCTGTTTTTTGATGGTGACAGGCTTTGCAGTGGTGAAATTTTCTTCTTTAAAGGGGGATGAGGTACAGTTACAGGGGGGATATGAAGGGAACGGTATTGTTTCTGTGTGGGTGGAAAATGAATCAGACCGAATCCTTTCTTTCCAGCCAGATCTGCGGCTCATACAGTATAAAGCGGGTGTGGAAATTCCGCAAAAAGACGGCGGACAGGTTATCTTTCATCATACAGACTTCGCCGCTCATTCTCAGGGTACTATGACCATAGACCTGTCAGAAGCTTATGATCTGGCGCAGTTGGAAGAGCCTTTGGAAAACGATTGGTATGAATTGATATTGACCAATAACGGTTTTGCTTTCGGTCAGGACTGGAAATGCAGTGTGGATTTTTCTGGTACGTCTGTTGTGGGGGGAACAGTGGAATATCCAGAGGCGGAAGCGGATTTACAGGCGAAAGAAGCGGAAGAAAGTCTGGCATTTTATTTCCAGAAGTCTGCCCAGGAAAAATACCAGCGGACAGCGTTAGAAGAAGCCTATCAGCAGGCTTATGAAAATCTGCCGGAATTCCGAAAAGGACAAGTTGTGTCGGCAGTATCGCCAGTGTTGCCGGGAAATCGTATCCAGAGTGAAATGTGTTTGACGGTGCAGGACCCGCCGGAAGGAGTCATTTGGGATGAAAGGATTTTTCCTGAGAAACAGTATGAACTGATGGGACTGAACTGGAGCACTTACGACAGCTTTGGCAGACTCATTGGCGCGAAAGGAGAATATGCCATGGTACTGTCTGTGCAGGTGCCTTTGCAAGATTATGCGGATGGCGCGAGAGAATTGCCGCTGTTTTATGTAATGGTTTACGACAGGGAAGAAACCCAAAAGAATGATGGCTGTGCTTTCATCCACGGGCAGATCGTATCTTTTGAAGATTTGGAAGCAAGAAAAGTATTTGCAGATGAAAAATATGTGGCTTATGATGTAAGAGACTATGTTTATGGAGATTGGGAAAGTTATTTGCAGGCATTTTTCCGGCAGAATCCTGATGTTGTCCAAAATGCGCAGACCCTGGAGCGAATACAGAACTTCTATACATATTATCAAGACCATCTGCAAGAATCCGTATTATATTTGCAGGATACACAGCAAAAATAAAAAATAGGAAGGTACAAAACAAAAGTTTTGTACCTTCCTGCCATGTTTGGATGCTGTATGAAAAAGTTTACGCTTCTTCTTCTGCCTTTTTGCAGGCAGCACATTTTCCGTAAAGAATCAACTGTTCACAGGCCACTTCAAAATCCAGTGGTTTGGAAAGTTTTTTGTGGAGGTCTGTCAATTCATCATTATATAAGTCTGAAACGCAGCCACAAACGGTGCAGACTGTATGAGGATGGCAGTGAACCTGCGCGTCATAGCGGGCGCTTCCTTCCCCCACATTCAATTCCTGTACCAGTCCAAGGTGCTTGAAAAAGTCCAGAGTTTTATATACGGTAGCCAAGCTCATGGTAGGATTGGTGGCTTCCAATGTGCGGTAAATTGTTTCCGCATTGGGATGTTCTGTCGAATGCAGCAGCATATTATAGACAGCGATTCTCTGGGGTGTTACCTTGAGCCCTTTTTCTCGCAGCACTTGTGCTGTTTCTTTCATAGGCAACCCTCCTAACTAATAATTATTCTTATATAATAATAAAGGATAAAAAGGAATCCGTCAAGTACCAGAAAGTGGAAATATTGAACAAAATTTCTTTTTATGCTAAAATAAGAGAAAATTTCCACGGAAAAGAGGGTAAAACGTGCATATTGTGTTATTAGAACCGGAAATCCCCCAGAATGCGGGCAACATTGCCAGAACATGCGCTGTGACCAATACGGTGCTGCATCTGATTAAGCCCTTGGGATTTTCTGTAGAGGATAAATATTTGAAACGGGCTGGGCTGGATTATTGGAAATTGCTGGACATTCGGTATTATGAGAATTTTCAGGATTTTCTGGACAAAAACCCCAATGCAAAAATCTGGATGGCGACCACAAAGGCGAAACATGTTTATTCCGATGTGACTTTTGGGGAGAATGACTATCTGATGTTTGGGAAGGAAAGTGCGGGCATCCCAGAGGAAATCCTGCTGCAATACCCGGATACCGCTATTCGCATTCCCATGCTGGAAGCGGCAAGAAGCCTGAATCTGTCCAATTCCGTAGCCATCATCATTTATGAAGCGCTGCGTCAGCAGGGATTTCCCGGCATGCTCCAGGAAGGGGAGCTGCACCGTCACACATGGGCAGAAGCGAAGCCAAAAGAATAATTTTCAGAAGTAACCAAAGAAAGCTGAAATCCTTGTCGTATAAAGAATTTCAGCTTTCTTTTTTCGTATTTTGGCAAAAGAAAAACAGAGAGAAACTTGCGTTTCTCTCTGTTTGTTTTTTGTGTAGGCAATGCCATATTCAAATGGCTGATGTTGCAGTCGAATTATTTGTGACCTGCAGCTTTGTAAGCTTCGATACCTTTGCCCAGCAGTTCGATACCTCTAGCCATATCGTCTGCGTTCAGGATGTAAGCGATACGCAGTTCGTTTTTGCCCAGACCGGGTGTAGCGTAGAAGCCTTCAGCAGGAGCATACATAACTGTTTCGTTGTTGTCTCTGAATTCTTTCAGCAGGAACAGCAGCAGATCTTCTGCGTTTTCAACGGGCAGTTTGCATGTGATGTAGAAAGCACCGCCGGGTTTTTCGCAAACAACGCCGGGGATCTTTTTCAGAGCGTCGAATGTAACGTCTCTTCTGTGTTCATATTCAGCTCTTACGCTGTTGAAGAAGTCAGCGGGCAGTTTATACATTGCTGTAGCGCCAACCATGTCCAGTGTAGGTACGCACAGACGACCCATAGCAATCTTGAATACCTGAGCCATGTATTCTTTGTTTTTACATACCATGCAGCCGATACGAGCGCCGCAAGCGGAGAATCTCTTGGAAACGGAGTCGATGATGATAACTCTGTCTTCGATGTCAGGAATCTGACCGAAGGATGTCATTTCTCTGCCGTCATAAGCGAATTCTCTGTAAACTTCGTCAGCCAGGATCCACAGATCATGTTCTTTTGCGAAGTCAGCGATAACTCTCATGTCATCTCTGGACAGGATGCAGCCTGTAGGGTTACCAGGGTTAACGATGGAGATCATTTTTGTTTTGTCTGTTACAACAGCTTCCAGTCTTTCTCTGATAGCGTATTTGTAACCTTCTTCAGCGTATGTTGTAACGGGTTTTACAACACCGTCAGCAGCCTGAATGAATGTCAGGTAGTTTGTGTAGTAAGGTTCAGCAACGATAACTTCATCGCCGGGGTTGATGATGGACAGGAAAGCCAGTGTCAGTGCTTCGGAACCGCCGCTTGTGATCAGAACGTCGTTTCTTTCCAGATTCATGTTGAATCTCTTGAAGTAATCAACGATAGCGTCCTGCAGTTCAGGCAGACCCCAGGAACCAGCATAAGCCAGTACTTTCTGGTCAAAGCCTTTTACTGCTTCCCAGAATACGGAAGGTGTTTCGATATCGGGCTGACCGATGTTCAGGTGGTAAATTTTTACGCCTTCTGCT
>CATZIM010000141.1 GCA_958420075.1 uncultured Clostridia bacterium
ACTTTTTCTTCTCTCCGGCGCAAAATGCCGCTCATACATTTCAAATATACCAATACAGATACCCCTGCACTGACCAAATCCACCGCAGGTTCTGCAAAAAAGACATTCTCGATCCCAAAAAGCAAAGGGAAAATCATCATTGCTGCAAAATAGAGCATCTTTCTGAATGTAGAAAGCACAATGGAGTATTTAACTGCAGACAGACCTGTAAAGCCATCCACAATGGTATACTGCACAGCCAGAGGCAAAATCATCAGTGTCATGATCTTGATTGCCTTTATGGACAATTCCATATAAAAGGCATCGTTTGTAAACAGTCTTACGAAATATGATGAGAAAACATGTGCCACCACCATCATCACAGCTGTAAAGATCAGGCAAAGAATCAATGTATATTTCTGCCCACTTCTGACACGATCCATCTGACAAGCACCATAGTTAAATCCCAGAATTGGCTGTGTAGCCCCTGTCATACCACCCATAGGCAGTGTAACCATCAGGAAAAAGCTCTGTGCAATGGTATTGCAGGTTACCAGCTGGTCACCATATCCAGGACCGCCATAATGCTGTAAAACCATATTCATGGCAATGATCAGACCGCTGTCCAGCGCCACAATAATAAAAGGAGAAAGTCCTGTCAGCAATACCCGCAGCATCAATGTCCGATTGTAACCGCCAAAAGTAATGCGTACAGGCGGTCTTCTGCCAAAAAGGAACAACAGTACAAAAGCACAGGAAACCATCTGCGCAATGACTGTTGCCACAGCGGCACCAGCTACGCCCATATTACATCCAAAAATAAACACAGGATCTAAAATGATATTTGTAATTGCACCCACAACGACAGACATCATAGCAATTTTGGAATATCCCTGACAGATGATGAATGTATTCATCCCCATAGACAATATAGCAAAAATACTTCCTGCCGCATAAATGGTCATATAAGTATTTGCATAGGGAAATGTCACTTCACTGGCACCAAAAAGCATCAGCAATGGCTGCTTAAATAAAATTACAAGCAACGTGATTACAACAGCCATAACAATCATCATCAAAAAACAGTTTGCCATGATCTGAGAAGCACCTTTTCGATCATTTTCCCCCATTTTGATACTCATCAATGGAGAACCACCGATGCCGACCCACATAGAAAAGGAAGTGATGAGGGTGACAATGGGTCCGCAGATGCCAACACCAGCCAACGCCGTGGCGCCAATCTCTGGAATATTCCCAATGAAAATTCTATCCACAATGCTGTATAACACATTGATAAACTGTGCCAGCATTGCGGGTATCGCAAGACGTACCACCAGTCCTGCCATGCTGTCTGTGCCAAGGTTATTTTCTCTGCGCATACGGCTCCCTCCATCCCTGATTTTTCCAATAGAAACGGATAAAACATAACACATTCCCATATACGAAGTCAACCATTTTTCCAAAAAGAAACATGCCTTTTTCTGCTGAAAAATTACGATTTTTCTATGTAAAAATTTGTGATTTTCCTCTCCGGATTATCCTTGACTTTTTCTGTCCCACCCCTTATAATGATATAGCATTCACGGAATGCTTCGTTTGATACACTAACGCTAACAAGGGTATATTCTTGTTAGCGTTTTTTTTGCAAGGAGGATTTTATGGAAAACAACACATTTCTGGAAGGAAAAATTGCTGCGCCCTTGATTCGTTTTGCAATCCCACTGATGATGTCGCTGGTACTGCAGGCTTTGTACGGCGGCGTTGACTTGATGGTCGTGGGGAAATTCGGTACCACCGCAAGCATTTCCGCTGTTGCTACCGGCGGACAGGTCATGCAGGCAGCAACTGTCATCATTACTGGCTTAACTATGGGCGTGACGGTACTGCTGGGGCAAGCCATCGGTGCAAAAAAACCGGAGGATGCCGCTCATATCGTTGCCGGACAGATCAAACTGTTCACCTGCATTGCTTTGCTGATCACTGTTGTTCTGGTTTGTTTTGCAAAGCAGGCATCTCTGCTGATGCATGTTCCCGAAGAAGCGCTGCCCGAAACCATTACATACATTCGCATTTGTGCTTCCGGTATGATCTTCATCACCGCCTATAACTCTGTCAGCGGTATTTTCCGTGGTATGGGCAATTCCAGATCTCCATTTTTGTTTGTATTGATCGCCTGCACTATCAACATCATTCTGGATCTGGTTTTTGTAGGACTGTTTCATATGTCCACAGCAGGTGCGGCTCTTGCAACAGTCATCGCCCAGGCAAGCAGCTTTTTCTTCTCCATTGTCTATATGAAATATACCAAAAAGCATCGCCTGCCCTTCCGCCTGAAACTTTCTGACTTCAAACAAAAAGGCGCAGTCCGCAGAATCATTTCTCTGGGTCTGCCCATTGCCGCCCAGGATTTTCAGGTAACGGTATCCTTTTTGATCATTACATCCATCCTCAATTCCTTGGGGGTTGTTGCTTCTGCCAGCGTCGGCATCGCGGAAAAACTTTTTGTTTTCCTTGCGCTGGTACCCATGAGTTTTATGTCTGCCCTTTCCGCTTTTGTTGCGCAAAACGTCGGGGCAAACAATATCAGCCGCGCCACAAAGGCATTCTTTGTAGCGGTAAGAATCTCCTTCTGCTGTGGATTTATGGTGTTCCTGCTGACATTCCTGCAAGGGGATTTTCTGGCGTCTATCTTTACCAACGACCCGGAAGTTATCGCATCCACCCAGTTGTATCTGAAAAGCTGTTCCTTTGAATATTTGCTGACAGCTATCAACTTCTGTATGCTGGGATATTTCAACGGCAGAGGCAGAACAAAATTCGTTTTGCTTCAGGGGGTTTTGACCGTATTTTTGGTACGTATTCCCCTTTCCTACTTCCTCAGCCGTCTGCCTGGCACCAACCTGCTCATCATTGGTATTGCCGTACCCATGTCTGCACTCTTTGAACTGCTTTTGTGTATCGGCTTCTTTATCAAATTACAGAGAGAAAAGAAAGTGGTTATGCCCTAAACACAGGAAATATAAAAGGCACGAAATTCCAAAGAATTTCGTGCCTTTTTGATTGTTTATTTTGATGAATGTATCTCTTTCCACCGAAAATATCCGAAAGCTTCTGCCATTGTCAGCAAAAATGTGCAGATACCATAGGAAAGGAGAAATTGTTTCTTCATAAATCCGGACTTGACTTCTATATTTTCTAAATCGATTGTACTTCGATCTACCACATGATATGGATATACCACCTGTGATGTTACTGCCGCTGTTCCATAAGAGGAATCATCTTCTGGAATATCATGCGCTTCCAGAAGGCAGTATCTGGGAAAAAATAAATTTTTCTGCAATTCTAATATTTGTATATCGCCTTCGCTTTCTATCAGCAGCAATTCCGAATCCTTTAAAACCGTATGATCCAAAATATGGGCATTATCAAATTCCCCATAGGCTTTTGCCAGACTTTCCGCCTGCAAAGGACTGGAAATGGGGCAAAACAGCAAACTCTGTATACAAACGGCGATACAAAAATTAACCAGAATCAGCACAACCCCAAAAAAGACCGGTTTTCCTTTCTGCATAGCACAAGCCCCCTTATTGCCCTTTATTTTCCAAATTCTGCTGTCACTTTTTCAATTTCCTCCCAATGCTCCTGCTGTTTTTCAAAAACAGCTTTTTCTATGACAACCGCTTTCCGCATCTGTTTATCCCAGTCCATGGACAAATGCCCGAAATAGTTTACTGCTTCCCGCAGGGGAACGTAAATTTTCCCGTTGATATTCTGACAGGGAATATTTGTAGACAGTGCGTTATTTTTAATGGTGCCATTCTTGTAAGTCAAATTCTTAGAATTTCCATACTGAGTAGACAAAATGGTGTTCCAGTCATCCAGAGATACCTGCAAGGTACCATTGGCGTCAATAAACGCGTTCTGGAAAACATACACATCTTCATTCAACACCATTCCAAGTTCATTAATCTCTTTCAAATCCACGCCACGCATCATATCAAAGACATCATAATTATAATAGGTTTCATACATTCTTTGCAGTCTTTGCACGATCTGTTCCATAATTTCAGGTGAAACAGAAACAACCTCTTCCGTTCTAACGCGCTTTCCCGTGTCCGGATCTGTGGATAAATGTTCTACCTCAAGTTTATTTTGCCGTTCATACACGAGATAGCGCTTCTTTGCCACAGCACCCGAATTTTCGTTTTCAAACAACGTGATATCATAATCACTTTCCCCATATCCAAGTTCTGCCGGTTTTCCGATTTTCCACCACTGTTCCCATAAATCGCAGAATTCTTTCACGGATGACGGCTGGGTAATATAAAGATGCCTATAATCCGCTATACAAAGCGCTTGCGGCAAATCATTCTGAGAAACTTGTACTGTTTCCCCATGTGCCGTTGTCGGCAACAGCAGCCCCACTACACAGCAAAGCAAAAAAATCCTCTTTTTCATACACTATCCCCCGTTCTTGCAAATTGCCAAAAACTTCCTTTTTTCAAGCATATCGAAGTTTTCAAAAAAATACAATCAAAAAGCGACAATCTTACGTTTCTTGTAAGAATTGCCGCTTTTTCTTTTTTATGCGTTTTCTTCCTCATAGGGTACGATAACCCAATGACACTCCCGACACACATAGGCTTCACATCTAGGACCTGTCATATTATGGGTTGTCAGAGAAATATCGCCAATTTTAGAAGCTGTAATAAACATCTTTTTCAGTGCTTGGGTATAAATCACTTCTCTTGCGCTGTTGATCCAGCCTTTTTCCATTTCTTTTCCGCATTTCGGGCAATTCATATAATTCCCCCTTAGAACAGGCTCAGCTGATTGGTTTCGGGAATGCCGTTCAAAACGCCGTTTTCTTTCAGCAAATCAATGAGGGAACGACCCAGAGAAGTCCGTTCTTTCAGTTCCTCAATGGTATGGAATTCTCCTGCTGCTCTGCCGTCCACAATGCTCTGCGCCGCATTGGTGCCAAGCCCCTGCAAAGAGTTGAAAGGCGGAATCAATCCTTCCTCCGTCACAATGAATTTTCTGGAATCAGATTTATACAGGTCAATAGGCAGGAATTTGAAGCCGCGGGCATAAAATTCCACGATCAATTCCAGAACCGTCATTTTTGCCTTATCTTTTGCTGTTGCCTCCATACCTTTTGCATGGATTTCCCGCATAGCAGCTTTGGCAACATCCATACCCTTACACATACAGCTATAGTCAAAATCATCGCAAGCACGGACCGTAAAGTACGTTGCGTAGTACGCTTCCGGATAATTGATTTTGAAATAAGCAATACGGAACGCCATCATCACATATGCCGCCGCATGGGCTTTCGGAAACATGTACTTGATCTTCTGGCAGGATTCGATATACCAATCCGGCACATCTGCCGCTTTCATATCCGCAATGTCCTCATCGGTGAGCCCTTTCCCCTTTCTGACTTTCTCCATGATCTTAAAGGATTTCTTCTT
>CATZIM010000142.1 GCA_958420075.1 uncultured Clostridia bacterium
AAGCGCCTGCTGAAAACGAAGCTGACTCCGTTTCTGTTGTTGGCGCCGGCGGTGGCAACGTTACAGAAAGCTATGGCGAAGTTATCTCCATTGCGAAAAAATTTGGTATGCGGAAAGAAGACATCCCTGTTCTGGTAAAAGTTTCTAAATACTGGGATGGTATTTCCGTAGAAGATATTTCCACAAAATATGCAAAAACACTTCCCGGCTTTGAACAGTTCCAGAACATCATGGACAGCGTTCTGGTTATGTTCGACTCCTTCGCAATTCCTCAGGGCCGTGAAGTTATGAACTATTACATGCCTTTGCAGTACGGCTTTGACGGCATCCTGGAACTGTGCGATGAAAAAATCGCAGAAACCATGGGTGAAGCTGGCGGCGACGGCGTTCTGGGCATGAGCCGCGGTTACTACTACGCTGCTATGAAAGAAATCGTCAAAGGTCTGAGCCAGTGGTGCGAAAACTACGCACGCAAAGCAGAAGATCTGGCTTCTCGTGAACCAGACGAAGCGTACAAAAAGAATTATCTGGAAATCGCACAGGTAATGCACAACATCGCTCACAAACGTCCTTCTACATTCCGTGAAGCACTGCAGATGACACTGTGTCTGCATCTGGGCGTAGTAAACGAAGACCCTCAGTCCGGTCAGTCCATCGGTCGTCTGGGTCAGGTACTGCAGCCCTTCTATGAAAAAGACATTGCCGACGGCACCACCACAGAAGAAGAAGTTGTGGAACTGCTGGAACTGTACCGCATCAAGATCACATGTATCGAATGTTTTGCTTCTGCTGGCGTATCCGGCGGCGTTCTTTCCGGCAACACATTCAACAACCTGTCTTTGGGCGGTCAGAACTACGACGGTCTGTCTGCGGTTACACCTTTGGAATACCTCATCATCGAAGCTGGTATGCGTGCGCAGACACCTCAGCCTACCCTTTCCATCCTTTACGATGAAAAGCTGCCTGAGGACTTCCTGATGAAAGCTGCTGCTTGTACCAAACTGGGCATGGGCTATCCTGCATGGATGAACAACCAGGTAGGTATGAACTTCATGCTCCGTCAGTACGGCCCCGAAGGCATGGATTTGTATGATGCCCGTGCATGGTGTCTGGGCGGCTGTCTGGAATCTGCACCCGGCTGCTTCCTGCCTCTGGAATACAACGGCAAAGTAACTATGATCCCCGGCGGCGCTTCCCCTACTTGCGGCACCGGTATCCACTTCACAGGTCTGCCGAAGGTTCTGGAACTGGTACTGACAAACGGCGTTGACAAACGTACTGGAAAACAGGTATTCCCTCCTCATAACAAGAAACTGGAAACATTTGACGAACTGCTGGATCAGTGGAAAGAATATCTGGACATCAGCAACCGCATTGTAAACAAAGTCAACAACATTCAGATGGACGTATGGCGCAAATACAACATGCCTGCCGTAAACTCCCTGCTGAAACCCGACTGCTTCAAGAAAGGTCAGCATATCGGCAACTGCGGCGCTCGTTATAACGCCTGCATCAACTTTGAATCCTGCGGTACCATCACATTCATCAACTCTCTGGCGTCTTTGAAGAAAAACGTATACGACACCAAGAAATATACATTGGAAGAAATGACCGATGCGATGCTGCACAACTTCGGTTTCCGCACCGCTTACGACACTGGCGTATTCTCTCCCGATTATCGCGAAAGCACAGACGATGCACAGAAATATGCTGAAATCTTTGCAGACTGCATCAACGCACCGAAATACGGCAACGCAGATCCTTATGCAGACCAGCTGCTGCGGGATTACCATATGTACCTGCTGCATTATCTGCCTACACTGGAATCCTTCTTTGGCAAACCGGAATATCTCTGCCAGATTTCCGTTTCCACCCATGGTCCTCAGGGCTTCATCACACTGGCAACAGCCGATGGCCGCTTAGCAGGCACCACATACTCCGACGGTTCCGTATCTGCCGCTCCCGGCACAGACAAAAACGGCGTTTATGCCCTCTTTGAATCTGCAACCGTTTACGATCATTCTCAGAACCAGAATGCACAGATGAACCTGAAACTGCATCCTTCTTCTGTTCAGGGCGTACAGGGCACCAGAAAACTGCTGGAACTGGTTCGTACTTATATGCGTAAAGGCGGTTTCCACGTACAGTTCAACGTGGTAAGCTCCGACACATTGAAAGAAGCACAGAAAACACCTGACCAGTATCGTGACCTGATGGTTCGTGTAGCTGGCTTTACACAGTACTGGTGCGAAATCGGTAAACCCATCCAGGATGAGGTTATCTATCGTACCGAATATGAAGAAGTTTAAGTGGAGGCGTGAAACCATGAAACATGTAGAATGCATTAACTATATCAACTTAGACTGTGAGAAAGGCATGTGCGCCCTTTCCAAACAGATCGTTCCCATTGACGGCAACGGCAGCGACGCCTGCGGTCATTTCCAGGCAGCGCCCGTATGCGGCAACTGCGCATGCTTTGCAGATGCAGACAAACACGGCATCGGCACATGCAAAGGCTTTGAAAAAGAAAACTGGACATATGCAAAATGTGGTGCTTTCTGCTGCGAGCACTACAAAGCAGCACGGGGGTAAGCCTATGGATAAAATGGGACATATTTTCGATATCCAGTCCTTTTCTGTCCATGATGGTCCCGGCTGCCGCACCACGGTATTTATGACAGGCTGTCCTTTGCAGTGTCGTTGGTGCGCAAACCCTGAAAGCTGGATTTACGGCAAGCATCTGATGTTTGCCCAGGCATCCTGCAAATGGGAAAAAGGCTGTGACGTATGTCTTTCCGTCTGTCCTACAGGCGCCATCACCATGGAGCCTGGGCAGCCCCCTCAGGTAGACTGGAACAAGTGCAAGGACTGTCACGACTTTCCCTGCACCTCCATCTGCCCCAACCGGGCACTGAAACAGTGTGTACGGGAATACACCAGCGATGAACTCCTGCAAATCCTCCGCAGAGATTTCAGCAGCTGGGGTACAAATGGCGGCGTCACATTCAGCGGCGGCGACCCCATTACACAGCACGATTTCCTCATGGAAGTCCTGAAGGGCTGCCATAAGCTGGGGATTCATACTGCCATTGAAACCAGTGCACATTTTCCCAGAGAAAAATTTCTGGATGTGATGCAGTACATCGACTTTGCCTTTATCGATGTAAAAAACATGGACAGTGAGGCACATAAAGCCGGAACAAGCGTAGGCAACGAACTGATTCTGGACAACATCCGTGCTCTGAAACAGAGTGGCTGGAAAGGTCGTCTGGTGCTGCGTCAGCCTACCATCTGCGGCTACAATGACAGCGAAGAAAATGCACAAAAACTCATTTCCTTCATGAAGGAAAATGATCTCTTTGAAATCAACCTGCTGAAATTCCATCGTTTGGGTCAGACCAAATGGGAACAGCTCGGCAAAACATACGATTATGCTACTGGCGGCGAAATGACAGACGAAGCTATGACCGCATTGCAGAGCCTTTATCTGGATGCTGGCATCGCCTGCTACATTGGGCATCATACCTCTTTCTGATGTCCACTTCCCATAAACTTTCATGCCGTAACGCTGCATAAGCAGTATACAGAACAGGCAAGTGTCTTTCCAATAAACGGACAGGACACTTGCCTTTCTGTTTTACAGATAAACCCTTGCGCAAAAGGCTATACAATGGAGTATGTCTGAAAAAGACATTACTCCATTTTCTCTTTAAAAAAACAGATTTTTCCATTTTTATAGATACTCTCCAATGATTTTTCATTTCTGGCTTTTTTCATGGTTTGTTTTTGGGCAAGATTTCACCCACCTCCTCAAATCGTCGTCATTTTTCCCGAACATTATTTCTTTTGGACTTTCTTTCACCGCAAATTTTCAATGGAAATCGGTTTTTATGTGAAATCTCCCAGTGCTGTTTTTGTTGTATTCCATCGTTTTTTCGTATAAAATAGAAATGATGGCATGCACGGCATGCCTTATCAATTTTGGAGCAACAAGAGATACCATCATTTTTTAGAATCATAAGGAGGAACCATCATGGGCGGTTTTTTTGGCGTAACTTCCAAGCAGGATTGCGTACTTGATATCTTTTTCGGGGTGGACTATCATTCTCATCTGGGCACACGCAGAGGCGGTATGGTCATCCACAGCAAGGAAAAAGGCTTCCAACGCCAGATTCACAACATCGAAAACACACCTTTTCGTACCAAATTTGAAAAAGATCTGATCGATTTTCAGGGTCATTCCGGCATCGGCTGCATCAGCGACTCCGATCCTCAGCCCCTTCTGGTACGTTCTCATCTTGGCTTATATGCCATCACAACAGTCGGTGTCATCAACAACGCTGATGAGCTCATCAAAAACTATTTCTCTGACCATGGACACCAGTTTATGGCAATGAGCTCCGGCAAAGTCAATGCCACAGAACTCATCGCCGCACTGATTAACCAGAAAGACGATCTGGTTTCCGGTATCCTCCATGCACAGGAACAGATTGACGGTTCCGCAACCATTCTGATACTGACGGAAGATGATTCCATCATCGCTGCCAGAGATAAAGTGGGCAGACTGCCTGTCCTCATTGGTAAAGACCACGAAGGCTACTGCGTTTCCTTCGAATCCTTTGCCTATACCAAACTGGGCTATGAAAACGTATACGAACTTGGCCCCCGTGAAATCGTTAAGATCACACCTGACGGCTATGAAACACTGAATCCTGCCGGCAAGGACATGAAGATCTGCGCGTTCCTGTTCAGCTACTATGGCTACCCCAACTCCAACTACGAAGGCATCAACGTAGAAGTCATGCGTTACAAAAATGGGGAAATCATGGCAGCAAACGAAAAGAAAAACGGCACACTGCCTGATGTAGACTATGTTGCAGGCGTGCCTGACTCCGGTATCCCCCATGCCATTGGTTATTCCAAAGAAAGCGGCAAACCTTTTGCCCGTCCTTTTGTAAAATATACACCCACCTGGCCTCGTTCTTTCATGCCCGCCAACCAGAAAGTACGTAATCAGGTAGCAAAAATGAAACAGATTCCCGTTCCCGAACTGATCGAAGGGAAAAAGCTGCTGTTCGTGGACGACTCCATCGTTCGTGGTACACAGCTGAGAGAAACTGTTGAATTCCTTTATCGTTCTCATGCAGCAGAGGTACATATGCGATCCGCATGTCCTCCCATCATGTATAGCTGCAAATATCTGAATTTCTCCAGCAACGGCTCCGATATGGATCTGCTGGCACGCCGCGTCGTACAGGAACTGGAAGGCGACGAAGGCCATAAACATCTGGATGAATATGCAGACGCTTCCACAGAAAGAGGCAAATGCATGCTCCGCTCCATCTGTGAAAAACTGGGCTTTGATTCCTTGGGTTATCAGTCCCTGGATGGTCTGCTGGATGCCATCGGCATTGACCGTGACAAA
>CATZIM010000143.1 GCA_958420075.1 uncultured Clostridia bacterium
GGGTCACTAGCTCAGTTGGTAGAGCACTGGACTTTTAATCCAGGTGTCTCGGGTTCGAGTCCCGAGTGACTCATGAAAAAAGCCTTTGTCTTTTGACAAAGGCTTTTTTGTTTTTTCTGTCAGACAAAATACGGTTCTTCTATTGAAATAGCCTTCAAAACCAAGTATACTGAAAACAGTACAAATGGAGGGAATCATCACATGGAGCACTATAATATTACACTCACAACAGAAGACCGTCGCATTCTCAACTCTTACTGCACTGTTGCAACTGGTATGGCTGAATTTTGGGGCGAAAACTGCGAGATCATTATCCATAATCTGGAGCGGCTGGATGCATCAGTTATGATGATCGTCAACGGGTATCATTCCGGACGTCAGGCGGGCGCACCCATTTCAGAGCTGACCCTCTCCTTTTTGAATCAGATGCTGGCAGATCCAACTTTGCGCCACATCAATTATTTTGCAAAAAACAAACGGGGAGAAACATTCAAGGCTTTCACTTCTGCCATTCTGGGAGAAAACAATCGCATCATTGGTCTGTTCTGTATCAATTTCTATCTGAATATTTCTCTGCTGTCCTTTATGCAGTCATTTTATCCGCAGTCTCACTCGGATCACGAAAACATATCCGAAACTTTTGTGGAAAATACGGAAGAACTGATGCTGGATGCATTGGAAAACGCCAAGAAAACCGTTTATGCCAACCCCACTATCACCTCTTCCAATAAAAATAAGGAAATCATTTATTTATTAGCGCAAAAAGGTATTTTCAATTTGAAAGATTCTGTTGTCACCATCGCAAATCATTTGGGAATCTCCAAAAATACCGTTTACATGCATTTGCGCAATCAAAACAAATCTTAAAAAAAGCCCTTACGCGAAAGCAACTTTCTCTTAAGAAAACATTGTTTTTTCTTGTTCTTGATTTCTTAAGGGAAGTTGCGACAGCTGTCTTCAGAAGAAAACTTATCAAAAAAAATTTTTATAAATCAAAAAAGCCGAAATCCTTATTATACAAAGGATTTCGGCTTTTTTTGTTTTCTTATGAAGATGCCCCCAACCGTAAGGGCTTTCTGATTTTTAATCTTCGTGGTTGAAACGTTCCATATTGATATTATCAATGGGGTATTTTTCCAAAACATCCAATGGATTATCTGTTTTGGATTCTTTGCCATAGCGATTGATCATTTCAATACCTTTTGCGTCATGGAGCAAAGAAGCTGCCCCACCCGTACAGCCATGTTTACATGCCATACCTTCAATGAAGTTTGCATCCAGCTTGCCGAAAGATGCCATCTTCATAGCCTTGATACATTCATCAATACCATTGCAGCGCACTGCTTTCACATCCAGATCCAGGCCACTCAATTCCAATGTGTGGGCAACACTTTCTGTTACGCCGCCTGTTCTTGCGAAATTACGGCCGAAAGAAGATGCTTCCCCAGCCATTCTGGGTTCCAGGCTAACCAGATCAATTTCTCTGGCATCAAAAATCGCCTGCAATTCTTCAAATGTAATAACAATATCTACTGCATCCTTCAGCGCTTCCCGTTTCATTTCTACTTTTTTCGCTGTGCAAGGACCTACAAATACCACTCGTGCTTTCTTATCTTTCGCCTTAATGGCACGAGCTGTGGCAATCATAGGAGAAACAGCTGTAGAAATATGGTCTACAAACTGGGGATAGTTCTTTTCTACATAATCTACAAAGGCAGGGCAGCAGGAAGAAGTCTTCCAACCTTTTTCTTCCACGGTTTCTGCCAGTTCTTTTGCTTCAAAAGCAGATACCATATCAGCACCGATAGCAGCCTCTACCACATCATAGAAACCAAGTTCCTTGATGCCTGCATAAACCTGTTCTGTCTTTACGCCTTGGAACTGGCTGGAAACAGCCGGTGCAACAACAGCGTAAACATGATAGCTTGTGTTGTTCCAGGAATTTTTCAGCAGATTCAGCACATCCACAACGAAAGATTTATCTACAATAGCGCCAAAAGGACACTGATAGATACATGCACCGCAGGAAATACATTTTTCATGGTCAATGACTGCTTTTCTGTTTTCGTCCATTTTCACTGCGCCTACGGAACAGGAACGAATACAAGGACGTTTTACTTCACTGATGGCGTTGAAAGGACAAACCTGTTTGCAACGACCGCATTCAATGCAGAGTTCCTGATTGATATAAGAACGGTGGTTTACAATGGTAATCGCGCCTCTGGGACATACTTCCTGACATTTGTGTCCCAGACAGCCACGGCAGGCTTCTGTTACAACAAAACGGTCAATGGGACATTCATCACAAGCAGAATCCAGTACATTGATAACACGGTTATCTTTTGTGGGTTCCATAACCAGACGCACACGATCTTCAATGATGTGACGTTCTTTATAAATACAGCAACGGAACAGGGCCTTAGGACCAGGGATGATTTCTTCTGCGATTTCTCTGACAGAATCAATGGAATTATCCAGATTTCCTATGAAAAATCGTTTTGCCACTTCCTTGTTTACCAAGTACTTGATGTATTGCACGTTGCTTTCAAAATTGTTAATCATACTGCGTTACCTCTTTTCCAAATTTCTTTCCAATCTCATTGGAGCAAATTCGATATAGCACACTGTATACACTTGTATTCATCATAAAAGAGACACTTTCTCATCAAGTGACCTCTTTGTACACACATTCCATTTTTTCTCTCTCCGTCACTCATTTTAACATAAAATTTGTTCGCATGCAAGCAATTCACCGGAAGATTAGAGGTAAAATCTTCCAAATTTTTATGTAAAATATGCATCTAAATTCAGTATTTTTCCACCCATCAATTTTCCTTCTTCAGCATCATGTGTAGACAGTAAAATCGTACGCCCTTTTGCTTCTTCCAATACCAATTTTATGGCAATTTCTTTTGTTTTATCATCCAAGCCGCGAAAAGGCTCATCCAGTATCAGAAAATCATAAGAAACCAGCAATGCACGACATATGGCTACCCGCCGCTGCATACCGCCGCTGAGGACAGCAACCTCTCGATCTATCCATTCATCCAGTCCAAGGGCAGCCAATATCCGCATCATGTGTTCCTGCTGCAATGCGCTTTCACAGACACTGTATAGATTCTGGCGCACTGTAAAGCCCGGCAGCAGTCTATCCTCTTGAAAAACAACACTGATCTTCTTGCCTTCCAGACCAGTAATGCTACCTGCATCCGGCTGTTCCAATCCCATAAGCATCCGAAGCAGCGTGGTCTTACCTCTGCCAGATTTTCCCATAAGACACAGGATTTCACCTTCTGGAATTTCCAGAGAGAAATCAGAAAAAACCGTAAAATCGCCATATTTTTTTGTAATGTGTTTCATTTCGATCATACTTTTCCGATCCCCCTATTCCTGCGGTCAACGACGTCCAACAGCCATAATATGAGTTTTTCAATGAGCAGGCTTACCACAATAATGGTCACCGTCCAAGCGAACAAGTCCGGCATCTGCAAATAGATTTTCGCTTCCTGGAGCCGTTCCCCAATGGAACCGTCCGGAATACCAATGACTTCCGCCGCCGTACCAGCTTTCCAGCAAAGCCCAAGACCCACTGCAAAAGCAGAACGGAGGTAAGGAAATACCTGCGGGAAATAAATATACCTTATCTTCTTTTTCATAGACAGACCAAAGACCTGTCCCATCTCCAAAAGCTGCCGGTCTGTTTGTGATATTCCCTGCAAGATATTGGTATACACAATGGGAAATACCATCAGGAAAGAAATAAATACCGATAGACTGCGGGAGGAAAACCAAAACAATGCCAGTATGACAAAAGATGCCACAGGTGTTGTTTTGATCACCGATACCAAGGGTGCCATCAACTCACGAAATCTGGTATACCTTGCTGCTCCCACTGCCGCCAATATTCCCAGCAGAGCCGCCAGCGCAAACCCACCTAAAATTCTGCATGCCGAAAAAGCGATGCTCCCCCAGAAGGATGGATCCGGCAAAAGGGTCAAAAGACGCATACCTACAGCAACAGGAGATACCAAAAGTATCTCCTGTCCCAGACACATGCTCCCTATTTGCCAGATTACCAACCAAAAGAGAATCGCCCATATTTTCATAGGCCCCTTACGCACCATGGTAGTAGAAACCATCTTCCGGCAGTGCGCCGCCTACTGCTTTGGGATTCTGTGCATAAAGTTCTTCCAGATATCCGCCCAGCTTATCCTGCATTTCATCGCCTGTGATGCAGACGATATTGCAGTAAGGCAAAGCTTTTTCTGCCACGGCCGCTTTCAGAATGTCATATTTTTCAATGAGTGCAGCCGCTTCTGCTGTATTGGCGTTCACATAGTCTACAGAAGATGCATACTGTTCCATGAATAATTCTACTGCTTCAGGATTTTCTTCCAGGAAATCATTCCGTACTACCACAACACCTGTAATCATGCCACTGGGATTTTCTTTGCCTTCCTGCAGTGCATCCCATTCCGCACTCAAATCCAACGCTATCCGCAGATTTTCATTCTGCATCTGTGCTGTTGTTACAAAAGGCTGAGGCAGCATAGCAATGGCAGAAGGATTTGCAGCCAGTGCCGCTACACATTCCGCATGTTCTGTTTTCCATTCGATATTCACATCTGTTTCCGGATTCAGTCCATTTTCTTCCAGAATATAATTCAAACCATATTCCGGTGTAGAACCTTTCCCGGAGGCATAGACGGTTTTTCCTTTCAAATCAGCCACAGACTGTACGGTGTCCCCATCTTCCACAATGTAAATAACACCCAGTGTATTGATTGCCAATACGCTCAAATTCTGGTCCATATTCTGGTAAAGAACTGCTGCCAGATTCGCAGGCAGTGCCGCAATGTCCAGTTCCCCTTTCACCAGCATAGGTGTTACTTCGTCTGGAGATGCCAGCAATGAAAAATTATAATCATTGGGGGCTGTGGCGCCACTCTCATCATCTTCCATCATTTTTACCATGCCCATGGCTGTAGGCCCTTTCATAGCGCCTACATTTACCGCAACGGGGTCTGCTTCCTTAGCACCGCAGCCAGCCAGCATAGAAATGCCCAGAACTGCAGCAAGCAAGAAAGAAATTGCTTTTTTCATATAATATCCCTTCCTTTTCATTCAAAATTTTAATGATTTTGTCATTATTTTACTCTCATTTTCACAGTTTCTCAAGTTGCTTTTGCAACATTATTCAGAAAATCCCATAAAGACCAAACTGCTTCCCCATACTATTTTTCGCACTTTTTTTGTTTACAATTCCATACAAAACATGCTATACTAAGCCCATTACAAATTGTACTAATTTTCATACAAAGGAAGTGCGTTATGAAACAACATACAAAAGAACTTTATGAGAGATTACAAACACTGACCATTCTGCGGCCTTTGCTGCAG